>JAJEAZ010000213.1 GCA_022824105.1 Alphaproteobacteria bacterium | reverse complement strand
CCCACCCCGGCGGCATCCCGGCCAGGGTCCGCTCCCCTCGGGCCCCGGTCCGGGATGTCCCGGCGCTCACGCGCCGTCCGGCGGGACGCGAATTACCGACGGCGCATTGAGAACCGGACCGGAATCCCGATATCGAACATCCCCGATCGATGCGGACGGCCGGGAACCAGGCGTCGAAGCCCGACTGAGGAGCATGACGATGACCGACGAACGCTACCACCTCGCCGCGCGCCTGATGCACTGGATCATGGCCGTGGGCTTCGTCTTCATGTGGGGCTGCGGCTACGCGATGACGACGCTGGTCGAGGAGGATTCCCCGCTGGAGGAGTTCCTGTTCGATCTCCACATCTCGGTCGGCGTGACGCTGCTCGCCCTGCTCGTCGCGCGCATCGCCATTCGCCTGGTCCACAAGCCGCCGCCGCTGCCGGATGCGATCCGGGGGATCGAGCGCAAAGCCGCGCATCTCGGCCACGCCGCGCTCTACGCGCTGCCCGCGCTGGTGATCGCGGCCGGCTGGGCGGAGACCAACTTCGGCGGCCACACCGTGCAATGGTTCGGCGTCGAGATGCCCAGGATATTCCCCGAGACCGGGGAGGCGCTGCAGGACCTGTCCGCGGACGTCCACATGTGGCTCGCCTACGGAATGCTGGCGGTCGCCGCGGGCCACGTCGCGGCGGCCTTCAAGCATCGTTGGATCGACGGCCACGACGTCATCCGCCGCATGACCTTCGGCGGCCGGTAGAGGGCCGCCGTTCCGGCGGCGGGGGCGCGTGACGGGCCCGATCGCGAAGAACGGGAGTTTCGCATCATGTTCGACAAGCACACGCATGCAGATGGCAGTCGCACGACAGCCCGCGGTGCCCTGAGCCGGCGCGGGTTTCTCTGCCGGGCCGCAAGCCTCGGCGTCGCCGCGACGGCAGCGCCGGGGCCGTTCGGCGCCGCCCTGGCGGACGCCCCGGCCGACGCCCCGGATGGCGACGGCAAGCTGTTCCTGATCGGACTGGAGGAGCACTTCGCGACGCCCGAACTCCGGCGGCGGCAGACCGGCAAGGACGAGCGGCTCTTCGCCGGCGGCGGCCGCAGGCCGGAGCTCCTCGACCTGGGCGCCGGGCGGATCGCCGACATGGACGAGGCCGGCATCGGCATCCAGGTGCTCTCGGCGGTGACGCCGGGCGCCCAGACCCTGCCCGGCGCCGAGGGCGTGGCCTTCGCCCGCAGGCTCAACGACCGGATCGCCAACGAGGTCGTCGCGGCCGATCCGGACCGGTTCCGCGCCTTCGCCACGCTGCCGCTGAGCGAGCCCCGGGCGGCGGCCGACGAGCTCGAACGCTCGGTGCGGGAGCACGGCTTCGTCGGCTGCATGAGCTACGGTCCCGTCGGCGGCAGGTATCTCGATCATGCCGACTTCGCGCCGCTGCTTGCCCGCGCCGAATCCCTCGGCGTGCCGGTCTACATCCACCCGAACTGGCCCTCGCCCCGGGTCATGGAGGTATACTACGACGGGCTGGGCGACAAGCTGGTGGGCAAGATCCTCGGCGGGCCCGGCTACGGATGGCACCAGGAGGTGGCGCTGCAGTGCCTGCGCCTGATCGTGAGCGGCACGTTCGACCGCTTTCCCCGCCTGCAGATCGTGGTCGGCCACATGGGCGAGGGGCTGCCCTTCTGGTACTGGCGGGTCGGGGAGGACCTCGACCGCATCGCGGGGAAGAGGCTGCACAAGCCGGTGCAGCAATATTTCCGCGACAATCTGTGGATCACGACAAGCGCCTTCTTCCGCGACGAGCTCTTGGCGCTCGCGCTCGCGACCCTGGGCGAGGACCGCATCATGTTCTCGGTCGACTATCCCATGGCGAGCGCCAGGGCGGGCGCCGACTGGATCCGCACGGTCGACCTGCCCGGGGCGACCAGGGAGAAGATCGCCCACCGGAACGCCCGGAGGCTGCTCGGGATCGCCCCCGCCTGAAGGCGAGACCAAAGTGGGCCGCGCTTCCGGCCCATCGTGCGATTGGACACCGCCGTCTTCGACCCGGCCGGATGCAACCGATCATCTTCTGGCCTCCCGCCGTCCGTACCCGCCTGCGTGCCTGCGCAGCAGCGGCGCAGCATGGCCCAGCCTTCCTCGGCGTGCGTCGCAGACCGCTCGATCGAATTGCACGCCGGATGCGCATGGCGGGCGGCAGCGTCGATCCGGTTGCGACCGGATTCCAACCGGCGCCCTGCGAATCTCGACCGCCATGCACGGAAGAAGCGGCGATCAGATCATGTTCGACAACCGCGGTCGTGCAACGCGACGCCGCCAGGCCGACGCGATCGAAATCGTTTCGGCGATATCGTTTCGGTCTGGCGGCGCATCCCATCGGGTGATACTGCGTCGACCGCAGGTTCGCAGTTCGGTGAAACCCATGGTCGTGATCTTGCACTCCCTGGCCGATGTGACGCTCGATACCGCCTGGCAGGTCGGCTTCGAGAACGCCGGCATTGCCTTGTCGGACCGCGCCAGGGCACGCATCGCAGAGTGCCGGGAAGCGTTCGAACGGCTCCTGGCCAGCGATAGCGCCGGATTTGTGTACGGGTCTACGGCAGCGCCGGGCGCTCGAGCGAAAACGCCGCTTTCCGCCAAAGGCCGGAAGGCGCTGGCAAGCTCGCAGACCCTGTGGGCCCCGAAGGAATTCGGAGGCGGAAACCGATGGGCGCCCGAGCACGCGGTGCGTCTGGTGCTGCTCGCCCGGGTCGCGGGCTACCTCGAAGGTCACGCGAGCGTCACGGTCGGAACCGCCGAGTGGGTCGCAGGCCTTCTCTCCGGACCCGCGCCGGCAATGCCGCTCGACGCTGCAACCGGACCGGGTGAGGTCATGCCGCTGAGCTGGCTCTACCCGAAGCTCGCCGATGTCGAGCTCGCGGCCGGCGAGTTCATGTCGCTGTACAACGGATCGCCCTTCGCCACCGGATTCGTGACCGATGCCGCGCTCACGTCCGCAAGGAGGCTCCGCCTGTTGGAGCGGGTCTTCGCCCTGGCCGTCGAGGCGGTCGCCGCGCCGCTCGACGCCTATGACGCCGCCCTGCAGGCCATCACCGCCGATCCGGATCACCGCGATATCTTGCGGCGTTTGAACGAATTGCTGGACGGTGTCCCGACATCCGGCAGGCTGCCCCACCAGGCGCCGGTGAGCTGGCGGATCGTCCCCACGGTCCTGGCAACGGCGGCGCGTGCGGTGCGAAGTGCAGAGGAAACGGCCGGGCAGTCGCTCCGGTCGATCGCGCACAATCCGGTGTACCTGCCGCCCGAAGCCGGCCATCCGAACGGTCGTGCCATCTCGCCAGGCGGCTTTCACAACCATCAGGCCAGTCGCGCCATCGACATGCTGAACATTGCCGGCGCCGACATCTGCGCCCTCGCGACGAAGCAGACCAGTCGGCTGCTCGACGGCGCGCCGTTCGGTCTTCCCAAGCTTCTGGTGCCCGCCGACTCCAGGGTGATCGGTACGGAGTTTCTCGCCTGGTCGCAGACGGGCCACGCGGAGAAGGCCCGACAGGCTGCCATGCCGGCGGTGCTTCCGATCGGGCTCGAGGATCCCGGCGGCGGGCAGTCGGATGTCGCCACGCCGGTTTTCCTCGCTTACGAGAGACATCTTGACTCAACCGACTCCGTCGATGCCTCGTTGGCAACGTTCAGCATCGCCATCGTACAGGCCTTCCGTCTCTCCCGACGACCCCCACCGCCGAACCTCAGAGAGCTGCACGAAGCGCTGGACACGATCGTCCCGCCGTTCGAGCAGGGCCGCGTCAGCGATCTCGGCGCGACCCTGAGGCGGCTGAAAACAAGCTATTCCGAAGCAGCGATCGGCCGTGGGGACATCGCGGCGCTGATTTGAGCGACCGTCCCAGGTCGGCGTCAGGTCGGACAGGTTTCCTGATCGGTCGTCGGCGCCCTCCGCAGGCTCGCCCCGGGGCGTCAAGGAGAACATCGCCGACCGGAACGCCAGGAGGCTGCTCGGGATCGCCCTGGCCTAAAGGCGAGGCCCGAGTCGGTCATCACCGGAAGATCAAGGATGGCGGCATCGTCCGCTTCGAGATCTTCCGGCGCATCATGAAGCCGGGCGAAGCGTCAGGGCTTCGTCGCCACCGCGCAACGGAGGAACGGCGGCTTGGAGCGCGCGCCGGCGGCGGACGAGATCGATCTTTGCGCGGTGTTGCGCACGGCCGGTCGCCCCGGCGGCCTCACGCCCTAGCCCTGGGTCGATGTCGACGGGCCGGCGACCGCAGGCCACGACGACCTGGTCGCGCTTACCCCCGCGCCCTCGCTCGCCTGGCTCTCGATCGAACCGCTCCGCTGCCCGCCCGGCGAGCTCGCCCGGCCGCTGCCGGTCCAGATCGGCCGCTTCCCCTACCGCACGGGCTTCGTCGCCCGCCGCTCCGCCGAAGACCTGCCGTCGTTCCGGGCGCTCAAACAGGCCCTGCGCCACGCCGCGCTCGGCCAGAATCCGTGACCTTGCGTCGCCAGAGCCGACTGAGGCGCCGGACGCCGCCGCCCCCGGACAGGAACCGGGCCACAATGCCCCGAGATACCGCGACACGCATCGAGATCGTTCACCTCGAACTTTGCGCATCGGCCGCTACCTGGTCGACACCTTGATCCCGAACCCGACCCGAGGCAAACCGACATTGCACGCCGTTCTCCTTCTTCGACCGCAGGTCGCGATCTGATCCGGAAGGTTACGACTTTGGCTCTCATTTCGTCAGAATCGAGCTCCGATGCGGCGGCGGTAAGCGCAACACGGCGGAACGCCTTGATTCTTCGCTATATCCGCGGAAACGCGCCCGATTTCCTGTCATCGTACCGAAAGCGGATTGAATCAACCTCGCGGCGCTGATTGCCTTCGTTTGGGATTGCCGCATGCAAGGCGCCTCGCTCTCGTATTCACCATGCGCGCCGGCGAAGATCGGCGGGCGGCGTCCGCGCAAGATCGTCGGGGAGCACGAGGACTGGCTGCTGGCGCGGATCGAGACCCCGTTCACCCTGCGCGGGCTGGTCTGCGAGCTGGCCGCACGCGGCCCCAGGGTGGATTACCGCACGGTCTGGAAGGCGGTGCACCGCGCCGGCTACTCGTTAAAAGAAACCGCGCTGGCCAGCGAGCAATGCCGGCCGGACGTCGCGCGCCGGCGGACACGCTGGAAGCGCCACCAGAAGCGGATTGATCCGCGCCGGCTGGTCTTCATCGACGAGACCTGGGCCAAGACCAACATGGCGCCCTTGCGTGGCTGGGCCCCCCAGGGGCGCGCGCCTGATCGGGCACGTGCCGCACCGCCACTGGCGCACCCCATACCTGACTGGGACCTTCATCGCCGCGCTGCGCGTCGACCGGATCGACGCGCCTTGCGTCCTCGGCGGACCGGTCAACGGCGACGCCTTCCGCGCCTACGTCGAGCAGTTCCTCGTCCCGACCATGACGCCGGGCGATGTGGTGGTGTTGGACAATCTCGCCAGCCACAAGGGCGCGGCCGTCAGAAAGGCCATCCGACAGGCCCGCGCCCAGCTGTTGTTCCTGCCGTCCTACAACGCGGACCTCAACCCGATCGAACAGGTCTTCGCCAAGCTCAAGCATCTGCTGCGCGACGCCGCAGAACGGACCGCCGAAGCGACCTGGCAGCGCATCGGCGCCCTGCTCGACCGCTTCTCACCCGCAGAATGCGCAAACTACTTCAGAAACGCAGGATACGCTTCCGAATAGAGTCATCGCGCTCTAACGGACACGGCGTGATCGCTTCGCCTCCCGGATTGGCTTCCATTCGGAACCGTGCCGCATCCCGGTCCAGGGCAGATCCGCGCAGTATCAACTCTGACTGTAGTCCGCCTCGATCCGTACGTCCGCCGGCAAATGCAATCTCACCACGACGCCCACTGTCGGCTTGTCCGGCGTTCCGCCCGCAACGGCTTCGATCTCCGCGTCGAAGGGCCGGCGCCTGTGGGGCTTCGCACCCCACGGCCATTGGCGTACCCTGACAATACCGGGACCTTCCTTGCCGGCCTGCGCACCGGCGGCCGGGGTGCCCCCTACTTCTTCGAACCGCGTGGCGGTCGACGGTCAGCGGCGCAGCGGACGGGTAGTTTCCCGCAGAATATCCGCGAAGGTCTGGCCAACCAGCGTCAACGCCACGCCGCGCCGTGTCACCAGCTCCATCTTCGTGTTGAGGCCGTAGGTTTCGGGCAGGATGCTGCGCATCCGCCCATTCTCCACCCATCTTTGGGCGTATGACACGGGCAGGTAGCCGACGTGCCAGCCCGACAGGACGAGGAATGCGATGCCTTCGATCTGGCGTGCCGCGGCCGTTGACGGCAGGTCCCCGGTGAGCGGCGCGACCTGCCGCTCCGACAGATAGGCGCGGTGGGCGAGATCGGCCGCCGCCAGGTCGTCGCGGTCGAGCCCGTGCCCGGCCCGGTCGAAGAGCGGGTGGCCGGCGCCGCAATACAGTTCGACCGGATCGTCGTAGAGCGCCTCGTAAATCAGGCCCGGACGGTGCTGGTGGAAGACGCCGATCCCGAGGTTGACCCGGTTTTCCAGAACGGCCCTTTCGATCTCGTCGGGCGCCAGCGTGTGGAGGTCGATGTGAACCTGGCGGGCCCTGCCCCTGAAGGTCCGGAGCACGTCGGCCAGCGGAAAGCAATGCTCGGTGGCCCAGTTGTCGATCGCGGCGATCGAGAGGTCGCCGATCAGTTCGCCGCGCAGGGCGCCGACCGTGGCGCGGAAACCTTCCAGGGCCGTTGCGAGGTGCTGGCATGCCTCGTAGACCGTGCGCCCCTTGTCCGTCAGGCGGAAGCCCGCCCGCCCGCGTTGGCAGAGGCGCAGGCCGAGGCGCCTTTCCAGATCTCCGATCTGGCGGCTGATGGTCGACTGGCCGACATTCAGGGCGACCTGCGCTGCCGCGAACCCGCCGCATTCGGCGACCGTCATGAAGACGGCCAGCATGTGGAGATCGGCCTTGTGCAGACGCGGGACCGTGATCGCGTCCGATGCGGCCTTACTTGATGGATTTGGCATCTTAGCATTCTATGATCGATGTTTATTCAAACTGAATTCGACCCTACCGTCAATCGCAGGTCAAAGCGGTCGCGGCGTCCGCCGGCCGGTCGAACACGCTGTTGTCAGATCGGTCTGCGGCCGGTGCATCCGACACTGTTCGGCTCCAGTCCGATCAAACGAGGGAGAGTAGGATGAGAATACTCAATTGGTGCCGCGGCCTGTGTGCGGCCCTGTTATTTGCCGGCGTGTCGTCCGCCCAGGCGGCCGATGTCGTCGTCGGCGTTCCCAACTGGCCGTCGGCGACGGCCACTGCAAACATCCTCAAAGTGGTGCTGGAGGATAATCTCGGCCTGGAAGTCGAGCTTCAGAACGGCACCAACCCGGTCATCTTCGAAGCGATGGATTCCGGCAGCATGCATGTGCATCCGGAGGTCTGGCTGCCCAACCAGGCCAACCTGCACAACAAATTCGTCAAGACCAAGGGCACTGTCAGGATGAGTCCTAACGGCGTTCCCTCGTTTCAGGGCATGTGCGTGACGAAAGCGACTGCGAAGCGGACCGGCATTACCAAGGTTTCCGATCTGGCCGATCCCGACATGGCGAAGAACTTCGATACCAACGGCGACGGCCGGGGCGAAGTCTGGGTCGGCGCGTCGGGCTGGGCTTCGACGAATGTCGAGAAGATCCGGGCCAAGAGCTACGGCTACGACGAGACCATGGAGCTGCTGGAAATGGACGAGGCACTGGCGATGGCCAATGTCGACTCCGCGGTGGCGAAGAACGCCAATCACGTCTTCTACTGCTACACGCCCAACCACATGTTCGCGCTGCACGACCTGGTGATCCTGAAGGAGCCCAAATACGACGCGTCCAAGTGGAAGATCGTCCAGCCGACCGACGATCCGCAATGGCTGGAGAAATCGAGCGCTCCGGTCGCCTGGGATCTCGCCTATCTGCATGTGCACTACGCGGCGTCGCTGGAAAAGAAACATCCGGAAGCGGCAGCTCTGCTGAGCAAGGTCAAGCTGACCACCGATCTGGTCTCCAGGATGACCTTCGCCCTCGTCGTCAAGAAGATGAGCGCGGCCGACTATGCCAGGCAATGGGCGAAGGAAAACGCCAAGCTCGTGGATTCCTGGATGAAATAGACCTCCGGGAGCCGTTGCAGCGCCGGCGCAATTCTCCTTCGGGCCGCCATGGCCTCCCGGTGCGGGCCGAGGTGTTCGCTTCAGTCGGCCGGAACGATGCGCAAATCGGGCGATCCCTCGGGATCGCCCCTTTTTTTGCACACGGACTTCCGCTGTCGATTGCGGTCCAATCCGGCCGGCGGCCCCGGCCCGGTCCCCGTCTTCGCCGGGCGTGGGCGACCGCCGCCCGGGACCCGGTCCGGCACGGCGCCTTCGGTTCGGCTACGCCTCGTCCCGGCACAGCGCCTGACAGAGGCAATGGACGCCGCCGCCGCCCAGGGTGAACATCGACATGTCCGGATCGAAGACCTCGAAGCCCATGGCCCGCATTCGCGCGTTCAGGTCTTCCGCCCCGCGCATCGAGAGCACGCGGTCGTTGCCGAGCGCGACCAGATTGACGCCGAGGTCTTTCGCTTCCGCATAGCCGACTTCGACGAACTCGAAGCCGCGGCCGCGCAGCAGCGCCACCAGCCAGTCCTCCAGCGCGTCGACGCAGGCCACGAGCAGTTTCGGCGCCAGCGGCACCACCAGGCCGTCCATATGGACGAACTCCCGCGAGATCGGCGCGACGACCGCCTCCCATCCCTGCTCCCGCATCCACTGCGCGACCTGCTCCGAGCCTTCGCGCTCGGACCGCTCGCCGCTGTAGCCGATCAGTACGAAACCCGGCTCCAGGATGTTGAAGTCGCCGCCCTCGAAATGGCCCGCGGTGGCGTAGCGCCAGATCGGAATGTCGTTGTCCTGATAGAAGCGGATGGCGGTCACATAATCGGCGCGCCGGCTCTTGAGCTGCATGTGGCAGATAATGGCTCCCCAGGGCGTCATGGCGCTCGAGTCGCGCGCGAAGAAATTGCGATGCAGCGCCTCGTCGGCATCCAGATAGTGGCAGGTGACATCGTTCGACTCGAAGATCGAGACCATCTCGGCGTGCTGGGACATCGCCGTCTGAAGGTTGAATTCGACGCCCGTATACTGCTGGTTGTTCAGCGTCCGCATTACGATCGGGCCGGCGTCGATCCAGCGGTAGTATTCGGGGATGCCGAGGAGCACGTCCTTCAGCGGTCCGTAGTCGTTGGAGATGCCCCATCGGCGCGGCTCGGATGCAGTCGAGGTCATAGGTGTCTTGTCCCGGTTTCGCCTGGAACCTTGAGCTTGCCGCCATCCGGGCGATCAAGCCGGGCGAGAGAAACCGGCCTGATGGCCGGCGGAAGACGCGGGCGGCGGCGCCGCAACGCGCAGTCCCACTCTACCGGAGCATTGCCCGTTGAATGAAGCGGTAATCAGACTGGACGGCGTGTGGAAGATTTTCGGCGCGCGCGCCGAAGAAGCGATGCAGGCCATCGCGGAGCATGGCCTCACCAAGGCGCAGACGCTCGACGAGTTCGGATGCGTCGTCGGAATCGCGGATTGCTCATTCGACGTTCCCCGGGGCGAGATCTTCTGCGTCATGGGGCTGTCGGGCTCGGGAAAGTCGACGATGGTTCGCCATATCAACCGGCTGATCGAGCCGACGTCCGGCCGCATCGAGGTGCTCGGAAGGGATGTGCTGGCGCTCGGAGAAGGCGAATTGCGCAAGCTGCGCGCCGCCCAGATCGGCATGGTGTTCCAGCACATGGCGCTGTTTCCGCATCGCACGGTCCGCGACAACGTCGCGTTCCCGCTCCAGGTTCAGGGCGAGCCGAAATCGACGCGGTGGGAGGTCTCCCAGCGCTGCCTCGACCTCGTCAATCTGGACGGCTACGAGGACCGCTTTCCGAGCGAACTGTCGGGCGGCATGCAGCAGCGGGTCGGTCTCGCCCGGGCGCTCGCCTCGGACCCGGAGATCCTGCTGATGGACGAGCCGTTCTCGGCCCTCGACCCGCTGATCCGGCGGCAGCTTCAGGACCAGTTCATGATGCTGTCGGCCGAGCTGAACAAGACCACGGTCTTCATCACCCACGACCTGGACGAGGCGATCCGCCTCGGCAGCCGGATCGCGATCATGAAGGACGGCCGGATCGTCCAGATCGGCACCCCCGAAGCGATCGTCACCAACCCGATCGACGACTATGTGCGGGACTTCGTGGAAGGCATTTCCACGCTGAAACTGATCTTCGCCCATACCATCATGGAGCGGATCGACGACTACCGGCCGCGGCCGGGCGAGGATCTGAGCCTGTCGCCCCGGGCGGCGCACGATACCGACCTGAGCGGACTCATCGACATCGCGGCCGCGACCGATCAGCCGATCGTCATCGAGGACGGCGGCAGGGATGTCGGCGTGATCGACAAGGCCACGCTGCTCAAGGGAATCAAGGGCGGGGACAACTGATGCAACAGACCGAAAATCGCGAAGCGCCGGACCGGCTCGCCAGTTCGGTCGGCGAATTTGCCGGCACCCGGAAAGAGTATTACGGCCGGGAATTCGAGAAGATTCAGGCGGCCACCCGGTTCCCCCGGTCATGGAATACGATGGCCGCCCTGGCCGGTCCCTTCTGGGGCGCATACCGCGGCTTGTGGGGATTTTTCTGGACCTTTCTGATCCTCGAGGTGCTCGCCTTCGTCCAGATCGGCCGGGGCTGGTGGGGCGATCTGGGCGCAGACAAGCTTGCCCGGCTGGAAAGGCTCACCCTCAAGTCCGACGAATTCATGGCCAAGTACGAGGCGGCGAAGCTGGCGGGCGATCCGGACGCGGCGTCATTCCTGAACCGCGCGGAGAACCTCAAGAAGATCGCCGCCCGCGTCGCCGAGGAGGCGGCGCTTGCGGCCCAGGGCGCGACGACGATTCTGCTCGTCGGCCTTGTTCTGCTGGCCGGCCTGCGCCTTGTGCAGGGCTTTTACGCGAACACGCGCTACGAGAAGCAGTATCTGAGCTGGCGCGCGAACCCCGCAGGAACGGTCTCGGGCACAAGCTGGACGAGGGCCGGTCTTGCCGGCCTGCTGTGGCTGGCCATCGTGCCGCTCACGCTCTACCGCTTCACGGTCGGCAGGATCGATCCGACGCTCGAACCCTTCATTGCCGGCCTTCCGATCCGGAAAAAGCTCTACTACGCGCCCGTGTCGGAGTGGCTGGATGCCGGTTTCGACTGGCTGTCGGTTGAGGGCGCGGGCGTCTTCAACGGAGTCGTCACGGCAATCAGGACGATTCTGGACGGACTGGAAACGGTGCTGGTCGAGGCGCCGTGGCCGGTCGTCATGACCGTGATTATCGTTGTTGCATGGCGCCTCGCCGGGCCCCGGGTCGCGGTGTTCACCGGCGCCGCGCTCGCCTACCTGGCCCTGTTCGGCCTGTGGGAAACCAGCATGGTGACGGTGTCCCTGCTCGGCGCCGCCGCCTTCCTGTGCGTGCTGTTCGGGATTCCGCTCGGGATCTGGTTCGGCAAGAACCAGAGGGCCTACAACGCGGCGTTGCCGGTGCTGGATTTCATGCAGACGATGCCGGCGTTCGTCTACCTGATCCCGATCATCGCCTTCTTCGGCACCGGCAAGCCGCCGGGCGTGCTGGCGACGCTCGTGTTCGGGATGCCGCCGGTCATACGCCTCACGGCGCTCGGGATCCGCGGCGTGCCGGAAAACATCAAGGAAGGCGCAACCGCATTCGGCTGTACCCGGTGGACCCTGCTCAAGGACATCGAGATTCCGCTCGCCATGCCGTCGATCATGACCGGGGTTAACCAGACCATCCTGATGTGCCTGTCGATGGTCGTAATCGCGTCGCTCATCGGCGCCAAGGGCCTGGGCCAGGACGTGCTCATCGCGCTCCAGTACGCGGCCAAGGGCCAGGGGATGCTGGCCGGCCTCGCCATCCTGTTCTGCGCGATGGTGATCGACCGCATCGTCCAGGGGCACTACAAGCGCTCGACCGCGCGCCAGCAGCCCGGGCGTTAGTCCGGCCCCACGCTATCCCTCAAAGCGGTCCGCGATCAGGCTGACGATCTCGAATACGATGGCGGCCGCCGTGTGCGCCGTGATCCGGTTCGGCTGATCCTTGGTCGGCATGAGGCATACGCTGTCGCCGCCGATCACATTCTTGCCGCGCACGCAGCGCAGGAGCCCCATGACCTCGTCGATCCTGAAGCCTTCGCAGCCGGCCTCCAGGTTGGCAACCGCCGGCGCCTTCCGGCTCGGCGACGGCCGGACGCTCGAATTCGGCAAGAGCGACCCGCAGATGCGCCATCTCGACCATGCCTGGGCGTCGACCGTGCACGCGTTTCAGGGGCGCACCGTCGACAACGTGATCGCGGTGATGGAGGCGAAACACCCGAAACTGTCGACCCAGAAGAGCTTCTACGTCGAGATCAGCCGCGCCCGCCACAGTGCCTACCCGGACAATCCCGAAGCGGGCATCAACTGGCGGGTCGAAATCCGCAACGTCACGCAGACGCCGTGACGGCCGGCGGGTCTGGCGCGGAACCGGACAGCGCAGTATGAAGAACGCCTGCCGGAAAACGGGCGCCGGGGCCGCGGAGAGGAGGAGGAAATGAACATCCGCAAGGCAGCCGCCGGACTGTGCGCGATCTCCCTTCTGGTGCTGCTGGCCCTTGCCCTCCCGGCCCAGGCCGCGAAGCGGGTGGCGCTGGTGATCGGCAACGCCGAATACAGGCATGCCTCCCGGCTCGCCAACCCGCTCAACGACGCGGCCGACATCGGCGCCGCGCTGGGCCGGCTCGGCTTCGAGGTCGCCCGGCTCGACAACGCCGGCTACGACGCCATGCGCCGGGGCCTGCGGGCGTTCACCCGGGCAGCGGCAACGTCGGAGATCGCCGTGGTGTTCTATGCCGGCCACGGCATCGAGGTCGACGGGCGCAACTTCCTGATCCCGGTCGATGCCCGCCTCGCGAGCGACCAGGACGTGGAATACGAAGCGGTGCCCCTCGACCTGGTCTCCCGGTCGGTCGACCGGGCCTCGGAGTTCCGCCTGATCGTGCTCGACGCCTGCCGGGACAATCCGTTCGCCAAGGCGATGACGCGCTCCGGTGCGACGCGCTCGATCGGCCGCGGCCTGGCGCGGGTCGAGCCGGCGGGCGAGACCCTGGTCGCGTATGCCGCCAGGGGTGGCTCGGTGGCGGCGGACGGCGAAGGCCGCAACAGCCCCTACAGCACGGCCCTGCTGGCCCATCTGGAAGAGCCGGGCCTCGAAGTCGGCCTGATGTTCCGCAAAGTGCGCGACGCGGTGCTCCGGTCGACCGGCGGCCGGCAGGAGCCCTTCGTCTACGGCTCCCTGTCGAGCGAGGGCGTCTGGCTCGGCCCGCGGCCGGGGCCGGCGGCGCCGGCGGCGAAGCCCGGCGGCGGAGGCTCGGGCCGGTTGAGCGCGGAACAGCTTGCAGTGGAACGCTTGTTCTGGGAATCCGTCAAGGACCGGGACAGGCCGGCGGATCTGAAGGCCTACCTCGACCTTTACCCGCAGGGCACGTTTGCCGGGCTGGCGCGCAACCGGCTGAAGGACCTGACCGACGCCCGGAACGCCGTCGCGTCCGAAGCGGCGGAGGCCGCCCTGAAACTGACGGCGGGGGACCGGAAGAAAGTCCAGACCGGCCTGTGGGTCCTGGGGTTCGATCCCGGCGTACCGGACGGCGCGTTCGGCGAACGCACGCGCGAGGCGATCCGCGAGTGGCAGGACTCCCGAAACAGGCCGGCGACGGGGTTTTTGGACACCGCTTCGGCAAGGACATTGCGCGCCGCAGCGCCCAAGCATTCTGGTTCGATCTGGCAGGCGCTGCGGAACCGGCCCTGCAAGGTGTGGAACCAGTTTCCGGAACCGGGCTCGACGGTTACATGGTCCGGGGGATGCCTGGACGGCAAGGCCTCGGGGCAAGGCAGGCAGGTTTGGCATAGAAGCGATGGGCAAGACATCTACACAGGCGAAATACGCGGCGGCAAGTGGCATGGTCGCGGCGCCTACCGTTGGGCCCACGGCAGCCGTTACGAAGGCATGTGGCGGGACGGCAGAGCGCACGGCTACGGTAAGTACACCATGAAAGATGGCAGATTCGTTCAGGGCAATTGGTCGAACGGCTGCTTCGGAACAAGGCACGGACCTTGGGCTGTAGTCGGGACGTCCGCCCGAGACTGCGGGTTCGAGTAAGGGGTCATGGAGGCCGGGGACTATCGTTGAAACCGATGTCGACCGTCTTCGTCCTGCTTTTCGAAGTTAACGGTCATGCAAGCGTGGGAACGCACCCCGAGGCGCACTCGACGGTACTCAAGCGAACCCGCGGAAACACATCGGCGTCCGAAGATCGATTTTGGATCGCTACGGCACAGGGATGGAATGCGTTGTTCGACAGGTTTCTTCCGGCGGCCGGTTCGGCGGCAGCAAGAATTCCGGGCGCTGCCGCGCCATGATCGCACGGCGCATTGCCTGCTCCCTGGCAGTCGCAGCGACAGCGGCCGTTGCGCTGATCGCGATCTGGGAGCCGGACATCCTCGCGCCGGTCTACCGCCGCCTGCTCGAATCGATGGACATCGTCCTTTCGGCGATCGTTGTGGCCCTTGCCCTAGCGGTGCTCGTCTGCTGCTGGCGCCCGGTGTACAAGGGCGCCGGGGAAGCGTCTTGCGGATCCGCGGAGTGTCGTGCGAAACGCGCCGCCATCCCGGATCCTTATCCGGAAGGATACCAGAAAAATTCCATCGTCCAATTCGCGTACCGTTCCGATCTGCACCTCGTGCGCCTGAAGGAGCGTCTGCCGGGAATCGGCCCGGAGCAGCAGTATATCGTCGCCAAGGATTACGAGGTTCGCTATCGGCTGCGCGGTAAACAGAAGATGAAATCGGTCATCGTTCCGAAAGGAATGCTCACCGACCTCTCCTCGTCGCCGCGGCTGTTCCGGTGGTATGTCGGCCGCGTCGGGCCGCACCTCGAAGCGACGATCGTCCACGACTATCTCTACATTGCCTGGCAACTGAAATGCGGGGTTCCACCGACGAAGCAAATGCGGCGCTTCGCCGATGACCTGAAGCTCGCCGCGATGAAAGAGGCCGGCATGGGCTGCAAGGCTCATATATAATTCAAAGAAATGATCGTGAAGCCCTACACGCACAAGACGCATGCCGCGGATCCCCGCCAGCGGGCCGGAGATTCCGCGGAAAAGCAAATGGCGCATTACCTTCACCGCGCGCTCGGGGACGATCCGGAGGTGCAGGTGTTGCACGGCCTGCGGATCGTGGACCCGCAACAGCCGGATCATGACGGCTCGGCCGGCGTATGCCAGATCGACCACCTGATCGTGCATCGCTGGGGAATGTTCATTGTCGAGAGCAAGTCGGTGACGGAGGAAGTGCATGTGCGCCCCGACGGCACGGGCGGAGACGAATGGACCCGCGTGTATCGGGACAAGGAAACCGGAATGGCTTCACCGATACAGCAGGCGGCGCGGCAGAGGGACTTTCTGCGAAACTACCTGCAACGCCACCGGACAGAACTGGTCGGGAGACACTCGTTCGGGTTCCGCACCATCGCGAGAGTCGCGCATGGAACCGACCAGCGTGGATTCATGCAGGCACCGATCCAGTTGGTGATCGCGATATACGATGGCGGCACGATTCGAAGACACGACGGTTGGAAGGAGCCCCGGAAACCATTTCGGGTATTCGTGGCGAAGGCCGATGCGGTCACCGAGAAGATCGAGCGGGAGCTGGGGCGGCACCGCGAGGGCGCCAATCTGCTGCGCAAGCGGTCCGCGGGCGAATACGGCCTGTGGTACATGGAGCCCGGGGAGCCAGAAACAGTCGCCGAGTTTCATGCGGAGCGGCATTCGGACCGCGCGTCGAAACGGAAGCCTCTCGACCGCTCGCGGAATTGATCCGACCTCGGTCCCGATCGGGGCAAGCCGGGCATCGAGGCACGTTGCGGTCATTGCGGTGGCGAGGAACTCGCGGCGCGCTGGGGAAGGTACGGATACCACTGGCGGTGCGCCGGGTGCGGCAAGAACACCAAGATGCCCGTGGTGTGCTCGGCATGCGGAGCCGAGAGGCGGCGCGAAAATCCAATCGTGAAAATTCGCAAGGACGCCTCGAAGTATTTCCGCGAATGCGAGGCATGTGGGACCGAGAAGCTGATCTGGTCGGAAAGATGAACGATCGCCCTTCCCCAACCGCCGACGCCGCCGGCGTAAACGGGAATGTGCTGACGGTCATGATCGGCCTGGGTTGAGCGGCCAGGAATCGGCTGAACGCTCACCCTCACCGCGGCGGCCTACAACCTGCTCCGGCTGCCCAAACTCATCGCTTAGGCGCCGACGTGATGCCCGCCATACACAGAACCCGCCCCCAGCGGGCCGCGAAATCAAATCCGCGCAGTCAATAGCTCGGTAGAACCAACCGAAGCGGCCATAAATTGTCGGCTTTTCAACAGCCCGTTATTGCAGGCAAACGTTCAACGGTACGGGATATGGGAACCTTATGATTCTCGGAACCTAAGCCCTTGTGGGCATTTGTTCTCAAGGGTTTGAGCGTGAGCCAGGCTGCAAACCGTTCTATCATGGCATTGCATAATTCAAAAAATCCAGATCCTTGTTCTTTTTGCGAACACATCCGCTGCGAAAGTGTTTTAAGGCTCCTTCTATCGTATTCTGCCACAACTGTTCCCAATAAAACAAGAATTCACTATAGGTTATCCTAAAATTGTTGATGTCGTTCGAATATAAATCGCAAGCTGTAGGTTTGTGGCATCTTCCTTGTTTTACGCATACTACAATATCGCGGTAATATTCAAATATGAGAAATATTTCATCCTCGTGCTTGTGGATTAAAGCAGCGATTTTAGCCTGGTTTGCCCACAAATTATTGGCTGCGCTAATTTGTTCGTTATTCTTGGCCGCCGTCTTCTTGTCGCGGTATTTTCTAAGAATTTTGTGACCTTCTTCTCGCATCCAAAACATGTTGATTGTTTTGAATGCACTTCTTAAGTGGGGTTCGTTAGCCCTATCTTGAAAGGCCAAAGCATTAGCGATACGATTGTCGCGAACTTCAATGTGAAAAACTCCCGCCGCATAAACCGCAGCTATCAAGGCGAGCAAAATTTTTATTGCTTCGGCATTTTGTTTGACAAACGCCAGAGCCGTAGACGGCCCTACGTGAAACAGTATCAGCAAGCAAATGATTGTGAATAGGACGAGCAAACTCCATATGATTGTCAAAAACATCATTTTCGCCCGATACTTGAGAATTTGTTTTAGTTACATTTGTCACATATTCGTTTGCACCGATCATCGGTCTTACAGTTGCAATACGTGCAGTAGTCATTTTGAACTTGCTGCTGGTATTTTCGATATTCATCACTATTCTGATAATGCGGTTGCACGCCAAATTCCCGTAGCATTTTCCGGAATTCCTTGTCCTTTAGCAGTTCTTCAAACTGTTTACTGGTCTGACGTGCTTTATCCTGAGACAAGTTAGATGGGCCGACAATGCCGTAGTTGATAGATGCCAAAACGGGCAACCGTAACGCTTTTACCCCCAGATTATGCGGTACAAAGGCTGTAGGGCTCACAAGCGCATCGATCGTTCCTTGCCTGAGCTGACGTAGACTTTTGGAGAATTGGGGTGAGAATGTGGGATGTACTGATACGCCCAAAGGACCCAATACCGTAAGCGCTGCCAGTCGTGCTCCAGCAGAGTGCACAGCAATTTTGAGAGGCATTGATTTTACAGTTTTGAAATCTGCTATATTGCGTATTTTTGTGGAGTCTGGTACAAGCAGAGACAAATTGGTCCGCCCAAGCATAGCAACGGGCTCTAATTTGCTTATCAATAAGGGTGTCAACAGTATGGTGTTTGTCGATATAAATGCCAATTGTGATCCGTCAGTCTTGCGAAAATGATCCTTTATACTATTGCCAAAGACAGCAGGAGTCATGGTCTTGACGACCACTTTGTTTGTTCTTGTCATTGACATTTTTTTTGCAACAACCTTCGCTAGGACATTCATGTGTTTAGCAGTAGTTGGTACAATGAGCTCGACCTGTCCAATGGTATGTTGTGCCGCAGCGGGCGTGACCATGGCCGCAGCGATGACGAACCCAGCGACTTTCATAGCATGTGTCATGGCGTTGCCTTTCTGTTGAGTGCTTCTTGGGTCTTAGACAGGTGCCAAGAAAACGTCCCTTCACTTGTGACTGATACGGCGAGTCCAACCCTAGTAATAGGATTCTTCTTGATTTGAGATAGTTCAGTCGATATCTCGGCGGCTGTCAAGGTAGCCTTCCGTAATGGGGCACTTGCGGTCAAGCACGGTTCTGAACGGGCGACGGTCCGGGCTCGGTTTTTTGTCCACGAGCCTCGGCGTCGTTTAAGAGCTACACGTCTTCGATGTACGAACCAGGATCCTCCGGAGGGCATCCGGCCTCCGGTTCGGGGTTGACTAATTTGAACGTCTTGCGGTTCTGAGAATGAACGATCCGGGATGTGTCCGTCGTCGGGTTCTCTCTTCCGTCCGTGGTCGGCCCGACGGCCGCCAACGTCATGCCAAGTCCAAAACGATTCCCGAGTGCCGATCTGACTTGCGTACTCGACCGCGATGAGACGGTGCGGCAGACGAGGCTAACTACATGCATCATCGGGAACCGCGTCCCGGCGAAGGGGACACCGGTGATCGCCATCTTCAGGCGCGGCGCTTTCCTCCTCTTTCCATTAACGGCCAGTGGGACTACGGCGCGCCTATGCCGTCTGGAGCGCCATCGCCGCCTCGCGCGTGAAGCGGAACTCGGTGCCGTCCCGCCACATCCGGTGGAGCACCACGCCGATCCGCCGGGCCACCGGCGCCAGCCCTATCCCTGCGCGCTCACTCAGGCGACACCGCCATGAGAGGCAGCCCGCCCAAACCACAACCCAGATGAACGGCCAAAATAAACTGGTGAGAAATCCGGGTTAGGCCCCGGCCTTCTTTGAGTGCAGGGCCGGTGCTCCCACTCACAAGCCGAGGATATCTCCAATCGCCTGCCCGACCCGCTCGGCGGCTTGTTCGATCTCGCGGTCCCCGAGATGGGCGTAGCGCAGCGTCATGCGCGCGTTGGCGTGTCCCAGCAGGCGCGAGACGACCGGCACCGGCACGCCGTTCATTACCGCGTGGCTCGCATGCGTGTGCCGAAGGTCGTGAAGGCGGCAGTCCTCGATACCGGCCTTCCGCCGGACCCGGTACCGGAGGGAAAGGTTCATGCCGCGTGGCCGCGACGGGTCGAGCGGCGACGGAAAGACGAACGGGCTTTCGCCTCGCGGCTGTCTGCCAAGGATTCGCCGAGCCTGCGAATTGAGCGGAACCTTTCTCGGTCCCGTCTTGCTGTCGGCCAGCACAAGCATGCCGTCCTGGACCTCGGACCAACGCAGCCGAACGATCTCGCCCCTGCGGCACCCGGTTAGCAGCAGGAGCCGGACGATCTCGGCCTGTTGCCGGAACAGCTCGCCCCGTCCTGCCTCCTCATCCAGAACCTCGTGGAGGCGGGCGATCTCCTCGCGCGACAGGAAACGGGTGAGCGCCGGGCGCCGGTTTCTTTGAATGCCCCGTGTCGGGTTGGTATCGATGCAGCCACTTGCCACCGCGAAGTTGAGGATCTGCCGCAGCAGCTTGAGTGCGTTGTTGGCGTTGCCCGGGGCGGTCCGGCTGAACGCGTCGAACCAGCGTCTGACCTCTACCGGGGTAATGCGGTCGAGCGGCTTCGATCCGAACGCCGGCAGCAGGCGTCCCGTGAGCGCGTATCCCGCGCTTCGTTGCGTCGATGGCTTGTAGCTGGCGAAATGCGCTTCCTTCCAAGCGCCCTCGACGAATTCGCGGAACAGCGGAGCCGTCCGTGCGGGTGCCTCGGGCTCTTTCGCTTTCCTTTCCGGCTCAGCCCGCGCCCGTCGCCCATGGCATTCCCGGCGCACCTCCGCGATGCCCTTCAGAGACACCGGTCCGAGCGAGACGCGCTTCGAGCGCCCGCGATGTTCCACCAGCAATACGTAGCTCCGTCCGCCTGTGGGCCGGACCCGGACGCCAAGCCCGGGCACGCTTTTGTCCCAGACGGTGTATTCCCGTTCGCGAGGCCGTAGCCGGGCGATCGCGGCGTCGCTGAGCCGGCTCCGTTCCCTCCCCGCCATCGCTCAGCCCTCCAGAACCGCGCCGACCGTCTCGGCGGCGTCGATCACCATCGCGTCAGCGGGGTGGGTGTATTTGAGCGTCGTCTCCGCGCTTCGGTGCCCGAGCAGCCGGCCGATGGCGAGCACGGTCTCGCCCTGCCTGAGCGCGACGCTCGCATGGGAGTGGCAGAAATCATGTAATGATTTGCCGTTTTGCGGCTCCTGGCGTCTGAGGTGCGCTGAGGTATCATTCATCCCTTTAGAACAGTCTGTTAGTAAGCCTCACTCCGCCTCCGAGTGGCTTGCATCGGCGACTGAGATGCGCTAATGAGCCATCGTTCTTGAGGCCGGTCGGTTCCTCTTTGCTTACGGATTTCCAACCGGCGAGAAACGCGAGTGCCGAACCATGCCGAGACGGAATGCCATTCGGATTGCCAAGCGGTCGGTGGAACGCCTGGCGGTCGAGCGCGGCGACGCGCTGTTCTGGGACCGCGACCTCACAGGCTTCGGCGTCAGGGTCTATGCGACCGGCCGCAAGGTCTACGTGGCCCAGACGCGGGGACCGACGGGCCAGTCCAAACGCGTGCCCATCGGCGTGCATGGCGACGTCGCGCCGGACGAGGCGCGCGGCACGGCGGCGGCGGTCATCGACCGGCTCGGGCGCGGCGAGGAGCCGTTCCCGCCGGCCCCCGCCACGCCCCCGACGATGGCCGATCTGGCGGAGCGCTACGTCAAGGGCCACCTCGAAGTGAACTGCCGGCCGAACACGGTAAAGACGTGCCGGCGGGTGCTCGATCTCCACATCCTGCCCGCGCTGGGGCACCTGCCGGTGGCGTCGGTCGAGCGCTCCCATGTTGCCGAGCTCCATTTCAGGATGCGGGAGATACCCGCCCAGGCGAACCAGGCGGTGGAGGTGCTCTCCAAGATGTTCCGGCTCGCCGAGACGTGGGGCATGACGCCGCCGCGCCGCAGCCCGTGCCGGCGGATACGGGCCTACAAGAGGGTTCGCCGGGAGCGGTTCCTGACCCCGGAGGAGTATCGCCGTCTCGGCCGCGTGCTCGACGAGGCGGCGGCGGCGGGCGGGTTCCTGCCGTCGGGCGTCGCGGCGATCCGGCTGCTGCTGCTGACCGGCTGCCGCAAGAACGAGATCGTCACGCTCCGGTGGGACGACATCGACCGCACGGCGGGCGAGATCCGGATTCGCGACGCGAAGACCGGCGCGCGGCGCGTCCCGCTGACGCGGGCGGTGGAGTTCGTGCTGGCCGGCATTCCGCGCATCGAGGGCAACCCCTGGGTGATTACGGGGAAGCTGCCGGGCGAGCACCTGAAGAACCTCGACCAGATCTGGCTCAGGCTGCGCCCGCGCGCCGGGCTCGACGGCGTGCGCATTCACGATTGCCGACACTCTTACGCGTCCCGCGCGCTGGCGATCGGCGAGGGCCTGCCGATGATCGGCAAGCTGCTCGGGCACCGCAAGGTGACGACGACGGCGCGCTATGCCCATCTGGTGCGGGACACGGAGAAGGCCTCGGCATGCAAGGTCGGGCGCAGCATCGGCGCGGACATTCTGGGCACGGAGGAAGACCGCGCGGCCTGACGGGCGGCGCGGAGGGGAACGGAGGTCGGGCATGGCGCGGTTCAGGACGAAGACCATTTCGAAGCGCACGGTCGACGCGCTGAAGGTCGAGAAGGACACGTTCTTCTGGGACAGCGAGCTCGCGGGCTTCGGGGTCCGGGTGCACCCCTCGGGGCGGAAGGTCTACGTGGTGCAGACCCGGGCGGGCGGCGAGGCGGCGAAGCGGGTGACGGTCGGCCGGCATGGCGTCATCACGGCCGAGGAGGCCCGCCGGCGCGCGGCGCAGATCATCGCGCGGATCAAGGCGGGCGAGGACCCGGTGCCGGAGCCGACGGCGGTCAGGCTGGCCGCGGGACCGACCGTGGGCGATCTGGCCCGGCGGTATCTCGAGGAGCATGTCGCGGTGCGCTGCAAGGCGAAGACCGAGGCGACCTACCGGCTGGTGGTCGGGAAGCACATCCTGCCCCGGCTCGGCAAGCTCCCGGCGCTGGCCGTCGGGCACCGGGAGGTCACGGAGCTGCATCACGCACTGCGCGCGACGCCGGTGATGGCGAACCACGTCGTCGATCTCCTGTCGCGGATCTACAACCTGGCGGAGGACCGGGGCGATATCCCGGAGATGAGCAATCCCTGCCGCCTCGTCGTCAAGAACCGCGAGCGCAGCCGCGAGCGGTTCCTGACGGAGGAGGAGTTCCGGCGCCTCGGACGGGTGCTGGACGAGGCGGAGAGGAGCAAGGGGGTTTCGGTGCATGCGGTGGCGGCGATCCGGCTGCTGCTGCTGACCGGCTGCCGCAAGGGCGAAATCCTCAACCTCCGGTGGGACCAGGTCGACCTTGAGGCCGGGGAGCTGAACCTGCCCGAGACCAAGACGGGGCCGCGCACGATCGTGCTGTCGCCGGAAGCTGCGTCGGTGCTGCGGCGGATTCCCCGGCTGGCGGACAATCCGCATGTGATCCCGGGGAAGATCAGGGGGCGGCCGATGCGCAACCTGAACGACCCCTGGGAGATCGTCTGCGAGCGGGCCGGACTCGTGGACATGCGGCTCCACGACTGCCGGCACAGCTACGCCTCCAGGGCGCTCGCGCTCGGCGAGAGCCTGCCGATGATCGGGCGCCTGCTTGGCCACACCCAGGTGGAGACGACCGCGCGGTACGCGCATCTGGCGGAGGATTCGGTGGCGGCGTCGGCGGCGCGGGTCGCGGACAGCATCGCGGCGGACCTGTTGCCACGGTACGGAGCGCACAACCCTCCCGCCGGCCCCTGACCGGGCGCATCGTCCGATCCCGTCACCGACAGGTGTGGGCTGAATTCACCCGTGAGAAATATGTCCCGGCCTGTCGTCGCTCGATATGCGGGCGGCTTCGGCGTGAGGTGACCCCCAATCGCGTGACGTTCGTCTCACACCGGCCGGGGTTTCCGCACGCGCTGGACGGCTGTCCGGCGGCGGACGGGTCGGCGGCATCCGGGGGTCGGCGCGGCGACGGCTCGCCTCGGGCGCATGCTTGTGCGGTCGGTGACGGCCGCGCCCGGCCGGCCTCCGCACGGGATGTTCCGCATGACGCCGGGGTGCAGCCCCGCGGCGCTTTACGAGTTGAGGCCGGTCTTTATCTAATCGGGATTGTCAAATTCCACATTCCTGTCGTAGATTATATGTAGTGTGGATTCGTCCGCGCTCGGCGCTCTGCATCGTGCGGCGACGGCGGGTTCGTTCGGATCGGGGAAGTGTTGAGCGTCGGGGTGCCCCGCGCTGACTGAGGAGGGTTTGCGATGTTCGGAGTGTGGGAAAGCCGGACGTCCGGTGCCACGGACAGTGAACGGGCAAGGACCGCCGAGGCTGCACCGGTCATGAACCGGCGCTTGACATCGGGGCCGCCTCAGCCCCGTATAATGGCCCAGCGGCCCAGCGGCCCAGCGGCCCGAGCTGCGTCCGGCATTCCCGGCTAGACTCCTGCCCGCCTGACCCGCGTCCCGGGCGCCGCCGCGCCCGCCTCTCCCGTCTCCTCCCCGCGCTCGCGCTGCTGCTCGGCGCGCTCTCGCTGTTCGATACCGCGCCCGCCCAGGCGCAAGCCGAGTGGTCCGCCACGCTGACTCCGCAGGTCATCGAAAGCGGTGTTCTGGGTTGTGACGACATCCTGGCAGGAGTTCTCGACGACAACGTCTGTGAGCCGTCGGGCGCGCTCACGGACGACGACTTCACCGTCGACGGAACGAGTTACGACGTAAGCAGCATTCAAAACAGAGACAACGGCACGGTGCTTGGTGTCGTTTTCGCACCAGCGCCCAGCGCAGCGCTGAAGGCGCTCAACCTGTGCGTCGGGTCGCGGGTGTTCGCGTTCTCTTCGGCCAATTATATCGGTGGAGGCGCCACTGCCCGATGGACCTCCGTCAGCCCCGCGCTGTCCTGGACCGAGGGAACCGGGGTCTCGCTGAAGATCGGGCGAGGGAGTTCCTGTACGGAAGCGCCGCCCGCGGAGGCCGCCCCCCTGGGCGACCAGGCGCCCGTCTTCAACCGCGCGCCGCTGATGGCCGTCAAGTCCGACGGGTCGAAGGAGTCCGTCACGGTCAGGGCGGTGGATGCGACGACGAAGCTCTACAAGGCGGTCGTCCCCTGGGACACGACCCGGGTGGAGGTCACCCCCTACTACACCACCAAGGGCGGGGCGACGATGCGCAGCGCGACCGTGTCCTCCCGCCGGCCCCATTTGACTACGCACATCTCCTCGCAGACCGTCGCGAGCTCGGGCGACACGGTCACCGTGGACCTCGCCTCCGACCCGGACGGGTCGGGCGGGTACAACGGCAACCTGCTCTACCGCGACACCGTCGTCGACATCCGGCTGGAGGCCGAGCGCACCAACGGCTCGAGGGTGGGCGGCGGCGGCCAGATCGAGGTCGTGCGCGGCGGCCCCATCGAGGTCTCGCTCTCGGCCACGCCGAGCACGGTGCGCGAGGGCAATGCGCACCAGGAGGGGACCCGCACGCAGGTGACGGTCACCCTCTCGCAGCCCTCGCCCGAGGACCACATCTTTCCGCTCACCGTCGCCAACGGCACCGCCGAGAGCGAGGACTGGTACATCCGCGTGCCGAGCGTCATGGTCCGGCGCGGCGACACGTCGGGCTACGTGATGCTGCGCGCGACCGAGGACGAGGACGAGGACGACGAGACCGTCTCGGTCGCGCTCGACACGGCCAACTTCCCGACCCGGCGCCAGGACCTCGACCACACCCTGACGGCGGGCGCGACGACGTCCCTCACGGTCACCATCGACGACAACGACGACGCCGGGGACGCGGCGCAGGCGACGGTGCCGCAGGTGTCGCTGACGGTCTCGCCGACGACGGTGCCCGAGGGCGGGACGTTCACGGTGACGGCGCGGCTCTCGAAGGCGCACACGAGCGCCGTGACGGTAGGGTGGAACATCACGGGCTACACGGCGGAGTACGAGGACATCCTCGGCCGGGACGAGCTGGCCCGCTCGGGCGCCTTCGTGTTTGCCGCCGGCGAGACGAGCAAGACGAAGACGCTCACCACGACGATCGACGCCGACAGCGACGACGAGCGGTTCGGGGTGGGCACGACGGTGGACGCCCTGCCGCTCGGCATCGCGCTGGGCAGCCCCGCGGGGGCCACCGTCACCATCACCGACAACGGCATCGCGCGCCCGACGGGGCTCACCGTCACCGAGGGCGACGCGAAGCTCGACCTGTCGTGGACCGCGCCGTCGGGGGTGACGGTGACGGGCTACGACGTGCACTACAACGTCGGGTGGACCCACCAGCGGCAGGGCTGGTGGGACGTTCCGCTGGGCCAGGACGGCTGGACGGACGCGAGCCACACGGGCACCACGGCCACGCACGAGATAACGGGCCTGACCAACGGCGTGAAGCACGCCGTGCGGGTGCGCGCGGTGACCGCCTCCGGCAAGAGCGCCTGGCGCAACGCGTACGCCACGCCGGAGGGCGCGCCGCCCGGGCCCCCGGTCTGGACGGCGACGCTGACGGTGCAAGACATAGGAGGGGGGGGCAACTCCGGCTGCTCCAACGACAGTGGCGGCTGGCTCTGCAGTTCAACTTCAATTCTGACGGACGATGACTTTCAAGTCGATGGTACTGATGTTTCGGTTACACGCATCCAGTGGCTTTCCGGCCTTTCCAGATATTCTCTTCAGTTTTCGACTTCGAACGATGCGCTGAAGGCGCTCAATTTCTGCATCGGTTCGGTCGGGTACTCGCTGTCGAGCTTAGGCACGGACCACCGCATGCTCATTTCCCCCAGTACCCCTTGGTCCGTGGGCGACACGGTCTCGCTCAGCATCGGGGAGTCCTGCCCGGTGTCGGGCGGCAGCGGCACCAGCCCGCAGACGGTGCGCGGCAGCGGCGGCGATGGCTACGCCGCGCTGATTGCGAAGATGTACGAGTGGCGCAACGACCCGCGGTACGTGAGCCACAAGAGCCACACGGACCGCTGGGACCGGGCGCTCAAGGCGTTCGGCGAGACGGTGGCCGATGCGACGCTCACGGCGATGACCGCGGCGGAGGCGCAGGCGTTCGCCGACAAGGGCTGGGAGCGCTGGGTGGAGGTTGCCGAGGCGCTGCAGCAGATCGAGAGCGGCCTCGGGCGCATCCCGGAGCTCCCGGTGGTGACGATCACCGCCGGCGAGGCGGTGACCGAAGGCACGGCCGCGGGCTTCACGCTCACGGCCGAGCCCGCGCCGGCTTCGGACCTCGACGTCACGGTGACGGTCGGGCAGGAGGGCGCGTTCCTGCATTCCTCCACGCTCGGGGCGCACACGGTGACGATACCGGCCGGCTTCGAGTCGGCGTCGTTCACGGTGCTGACGGTGGACGACGCGGCGGACGAGCCGGACGGCTCGGTGACGGCGACTCTCGGGACCGGCACGGGCTACACGGTGGGCGATGCGTCAAGCGCGAGCGTGGCGGTCGCCGACGACGACGGGACCCAGAACCAGGTGGTAGGCACCGGCGGCGGGCCGTACGCCGCGCTGATTGCGCAGATGTACGAGTGGCGCAACGACCCGCGGTACGTGAGCCACAAGTCGCACACCGACCGCTGGGACCGGGCGCTGCTGGCGTTCGGGGAGACGGTGGCCGACGGCACGCTGACGGCGATGAGCGCGGCGGAGGCGCAAGTCTTCGCCGACCGCGGCTGGGCCCGCTGGGTGGAGGTCGCGAAGGCGCTGTGGCAGATCGCGGGCGGCAGGCCGACCCCGCTCGCGGCGCTCGAGACGGATCGGGGCATCGCCCGCGAGGGCTCGGACGCGGCGGTGGTGTTCACGGTGAGCCTCGACCGCGCGGCGTCCGGGACGGTGACGGTCGACTACGCGACCGCCGACGGCGCGGGCTCGTGGGCAAGCACGGCGCCGGCGCGGGCCGGCGCGGACTACACCGCCACCTCGGGCACGCTCACCTTTGCGGCGGGCGAGACCTCGAAGTCGGTCTCGGTGCCGATCCTCGACGACGCGATCGACGAGGGGACGGAGTATTTCCTGCTGCGCTTCTCGAACCCGCAGGGGGCGACGCTGGCGGCCGGGGAGCGCGAGACGCAGGGGCTGATCCGCAACTCGGATCCGCTGCAGGCGATGTGGCTGGCGCGCTTCGGGCGCATGGTGGCCTCGGACGCGGTGGCGTCGGTGACGGCGCGGCTGGAGACGCCGCGCGATGCGGGCTCGCACGTGACCTTCGCGGGCCAGCGCATGAACTTCGGCGAGGACGAGGGCGGCGGCGCGGCCGCGCTCGCGACCGTGCTGACGGGGCTCGCGCGGACCTTCGGCGCGCCCAGCGCGCCGGCGGCGAAGGACGACGACGATCCGTTCCTCCGCCACGGCCTGACGAACCCCTGGAACGACTCCGCCACCGTCGCCGGCGCGCGGCCTGTGACGGGGCGCGAGCTGCTGCTCGGGACGTCGTTCCGGGCGGTGCTGGGCCAAGGCGCCGGGTCGCAGTGGACGAGCTGGGGCCAGGGGGCGTCGGTGTCGCGGTTCTCGGGCGTCGGCGCGGGTCTCGGGCTCAGCGGCGAGGCGGCGACCGGCTCGATGGGCATGGACTACGAGTCGGGCCGGCTGCTGATGGGCTTCGCGATGACGCACAGCGTCGGCGAGGGCACGGCAAAGGATGCGGGCTGGCGCTACGCGCTCGGCAGCACCGCGACGATGGCGCTGCCCTATGCGCGTCTCGCGCTCTCCGACCGGGTGTCGGTGTGGGGTATGGCGGGCACGGGCTCGGGCACCCTCTCGCTCGATCTCGACGGCAGCGTGCCGCAGAGCTACCGCACGGACCTCGCGATGACGCTCGCGGCGACGGGGGTGCGTGGCGATCTCATGACGCCCGCCGAGCCGGGCGGCTTCGCGCTGGCGCTCAAGGCGGACGCGTTCTGGGTGCGCACGGAGTCCGACCGGGTGACGGAATCCGCGTTCGGCAGCCTGATGGGCGCGCGGGGCGAGTCGAGCCGGGTGCGTGCGATGCTCGACGGCTCGCGCACCTTCTCGTTCGCCAGCGGCGCGGCGCTGACGCCTTCGGTGGAGCTCGGCGTGCGCCATGACGCGGGCGACGCGGAGACCGGGACGGGCCTGGAGGTCGGGGCCGGTCTAGGCTACGCGGACCCGTCGCGGGGCCTCGACATGGCGCTGAAGGTGCACGGTCTGGCGGTGCATGCCGAGGACGGCTACGACGAGTGGGGCGTGTCCGGGCAGCTGCGGCTGGTGCCGGGCGACGCAGGGCGCGGCCTCTCGATGTCGCTCACGCCGTCCTACGGGGTGGACCCGTCGGGCTCCGAGCGGCTGTGGGCGCTGCCGGCGTCGGCGGGGCTGACGGCGAACGGCGACGCGGAGCCGTCGAGCCGGTTCGACGCCGAGGTCGGCTACGGCATGGCCTTGTTCGGCGGCGGCTTCACCGGCACGCCGAACGTCGGCTTCGGGCTCTCCGATACGGCGCGCGAGTACCGCATGGGCTGGCGGCTGACTTCCGCCGTGCGCGGCGATCCCGGCTTCGAGGTCAGTCTCGACGCGACCCGCCGCGAGGCCGGCAACGACAACGACGCCGAGCACGCGGTGATGCTGCGGTCGCTCGTTCGCTGGTAGCGGGGGCGCTTCCGGGGGCGGGTCCTTTCCCTTGGGGGAGGATCCCGAGCCGCCGCGGGCGCCGGTCCGCCCGCGGTGCCCGTCGGGCCGGCGGGGACCGGGTAAGGGCGGGTTTGCGCGGGGCGCGGGCCTGCGCCCCGGTGGCGGTCGTCCGGGGGTCCGGCCGTGACGGACGGCGGGACGCCCGCTTGGCAGCTCACGCCGCTGTGGAAGCTGCTGCGCGGTCTCGGCGCCTACCGGGCGGCCTGGGAGGCGCACGCCGAGCCGCCGGCGTATGAGGAGGCCCCGTTTCCCGTGCGCGTGCAGTCCGAGGCGGACCTCGCGGCGCGCGACCCCTGGCGGATCGCGGCGTGGGAGAACCCGTTCGCGCGGGACGGTCCGGCCTCGCCGTTCCTGGCCGGCGAGCCGATGCTGGAGGCCGAGGGATCGGCGCGGGCGGCGCCGCTCGCGGCGTTTCATGCGGCGCTGGGCGGGCGCGTCGACGGGCTGCGGCTCCTGGACGGGACGCTGATCGTGAAGATCGAGCAGGACGGCCGGGCGGTGCAGGTCCGGATTGTGGCGAACGAGGCTCCGCTGCTGGCCGGCGGGGGCTTCCGGCTCTGCCACGAGCACGGGGACGATGTGGCGCTGCACATGGCGCGCCTGGCCGAGCTGTGGAGCGTCTCGGGCGGTCCGGCCCCTCGGCCAGGGTGGGTGCGGTGGGCGAGGAACGGGAACTGCTGATGGCGCTGGCGCTGAACCGGGGGAAGGTGGCGTCGCAGCGCGATCTGGCGGTCGCCTGGTGGGGCGAGGCCGAGGCCGGGAAGCAGTGGGACGCGAGCTACTGGATGCGCGCGCGGGTGCGCTATCGGCTGGACGCGGCGCGCGAGATCGAGCGCGAGCGCCGCACGGGCGACGAAGCGGAGACGGCCGGCGGCTGACGGCGGCCCGGCCGGCGATCTCGCCGGACGGCAATTCGCCGCGCGGTGGCAACCATTTGAGAATCGGTGGCTGCGTCGGTCGGCATTCGCCATCGGGTGAGAATCGGCGGGCAACGGTCGCGCCGGATGACGGTCGCCGGCCCGATCGGTGATATTCGGCTTCCGGCGACACCGCGATGGCGCCGTTTCGCTCCGGCGTGGCTATCCTTGCGGGAGTCCGCGGCTGCGTCGATCGGAAACCGCAGGCGGGCGCCGCGCTGAATGATATTCGGCAGCCGAAGCGACGATATTCGGCGGTACCGGGTGACCGGCGGCGGGCCGGTGTACCACCTGTTCGGCACGGCGGTGCGCTACCTGGCCGAGGACCTCGACGAGTGGTCGCGGACGCGGCGGCGGCGCTCGACCTCGGACGACGGCTCGGGGCCGCGGCCCGGGCCCGCGGGAGCGGACCGGTGAACGGCCTGGAGCGGGAACGGATGCGGGCGGCCTGCGCGATGGCGGCGGTCGCGGCGGTGGCCGTGCTGGGCGGCCCGGACGCGGCGCTGGCGACCTCGGACACCACCTTCGGCGGGCCGCTGGGGACGGTGACGGGCATCGTGAGCGGCACCGGCGGCCAGCTCGCCGCGGCGCTCGCGGTGGGCGCGGCCCTGGTCGGCTCGGTTCTCCGCTTCAATGCGATGCAGCTGATGGGCGCCGTGGGCGTCGGCGTGGCGGCGGGCGCCGGCACCGGCATCGTCACCGGCCTGGTCGGCACGGCGATCGTCTGATGAACGACGCGGCCCGCCACACCATCCCGCGCCGGCTCGACGACCCGGAGCGCTGGCTGTTCTGGACCGTCGACGAGGCCGCCGCGCTGCTGGGCCCGGCCCTGCTGGGGCTGGCGGCCAACCAGTTCGTGCCGGGCTTGGTCGCCGGCGCCGGCGGCTGGCTGCTCTTGAGGCGCGTCAAGCGCGGCGGCGGGGCCAACATCGCGCGCTACGCGCTCTACTGGTTCCTGCCGGACTTCGTGCTGCGGCTGAAGGCGACGCCGCCGAGCCACCTCCGGCGCTTCGTGGGCTGAGGCGATGCGGCGCGCGGACATGGACGCGGGGCTCCGGCGGGTGCGGGACATCCGCATCGCGCTCGGGCTGCTGCTGGCGCTCTCGATGACGGCGAACCTGGCGCTCACCGTGGGGTTCGCCGGGCGCGAGACGGTGACGGTGCTGGTGCCGGCGGCGGCAGGGCCGCCCTGGGAGGTCGGCGGCGCAAGCGCCGGGTCCGGCATGGCCGGCGCCCGCTACCTGGAGGACATCGCGCGCACGGTGGCGGTGACGCTGCTGACGCTGACGCCCGAGAACGCTTCTCACGTCCGGGCCGCAGCGGCGCGGATGAGCCATGCCTCGGCGCGGGGCGCGATCGGCGCCTGGGTCGAGGCCGAGGCGGCGCGCCTGGCCGGGCGCGACATGGCGAGCGCCTTCTACCCGACCGGGATCGAGGCCGACCCGGCGCGGCTCACGGTCGAGATCGCGGGCGAGCTCGCGACCTGGATCGGCCGCGAGGAGGCTTCGCGCGAGGACCGGCGCTACCGGCTCGCCTTCCGCATCGACGCCGGGCGGATCGCGCTGCTGCGCTTCGAACAGTTGGAGGACGAACGATGACACGGGAATACCGGCGGCGGTTCGCGCCGCTCTTCGCCATCGCGCTTGGCTGCATGGCCGCGTTCGCGGCGCCTGCCCCCGCGTTGGCCATGCAGATTCTCGACGCGGCCAACCATGCCGAGCTCGCCGCGGAAATCTCGGCCACGGGCGTCAACCGCATCGCGCTGGCGGGCGACCGGATCGCCAGGGTGGTGCGCGCGCCGGACGGGTTCGCGGTCGAGCACGACGCCCGATCGGGCGACCTCTATCTGAGGCCGCTCTCGCCGGATGCCGGCGCGGAAGGCGATCCCGTCACCCTGTTCCTCGGCACCGAGCGGGGATTCACCTACCGGCTGACCCTGATGCCGGCGGTTCGGGACTCGGCGCAGATCCTGATCCGCAACGCGGCCGCCCTGCCGGGCGCGGCGGTCGCCGATCCGGTTGACGGCGGCCCGCACATCGCGGCGCTGGTGCGGCTGGTGCGCGGCGTCGCCCGGCGCGAGACGCTGCCCGGCTATGAGATCGCGCGCGGCGCGGGAGTCTTCCCTGACGGCATGAACCTCATCGAGACCTGGCGGGGTCCGCGCTTCGCGGCGCTCGTGTTCGAGGCCGCGCATCCGGCATCGGCGGATGCGGATGGCGGCGCGGGCCTCGCCGGGACCATCGGCGCGCTTCCGGGCATGGGCCGCGTGGCCGCGCTCTGGCTGGCGGCGCCGGGCTCGGGTCCGGGCGGCGGCCGGCTGGTCGTGGCGGTGACCGAAGCCGTTGCGGCGGGAGAACCGCGATGAGCGCCCGCGCCGACACGGGCGATCCCGGGGCGGTCAGGCGGCGCCAGCTGCTGCTGTTCTCCGCGGTCGCGGCGGTGCTGCTGGTGGCTCTCGCCGCGTGGCTCGGCATGGGCGGCGGCACGGGGCCGGCGCCGCAAAGCGGCATCGAGGCGGAGATCGCCGGGCCGGACGCGGCGGAGCAGGTCTGGACGCGGCGCTCGGAGGCCCGCCTCGGCGGCATCGAGACCCGGATCCGCGAGATGCAGCAGGAAGCGCGGACGCTCAGGGCCGACAACGAACGGCTGCGCGCCAGGCTGGAGGCGGACGCGGCGGATGCGCGCAAGGTCATCGACCGGCAGGCGGCGATGATCGACGAGCTGCGGCGCGGGCTGGAACCGCCGGACGGCACGCAGGCCGGAACGCCGGGCGGCGTGCCGGGCGAAGCGACCGGTTCGGGCGAGTATTTCCGGGCGACGGGGAATGCGTCGTCCGGCGACCAGCCGCGGCAGGCCGCACCGCTCGCGCCGGGTCGCATGATCGAGACCTTCGAGCTGGAGGGGGAGCCGCAATCGTCGGCGGCCGACCCCCGTTCCGGTCCCGGATCGGGGTCCGGGACAGGCCCCGAGCTGGTGGCCGACGCGGTGGCGAAGCCGGTGTCGGTGTGGCTGCCGGCGGGCGCCCATGCCGAGGCGGTGGTGCTGGCCGGCGTCGACGCCTCGGCCGGGGTGTCGTCCCAGGGCGATCCCCGTCCGGTGCTGTTCCGCATAACCGGCCCGGCCTGGACAGCGGCCGAAGACGGAACCGCGCTCCAGGTCGACGTCGACGGCTGCACCGTCACCGGCGCGGCCCACGGCGACCTCTCCTCGGAGAAGGTCTACGCCAGGTTCCGCACCATGACCTGCGCCGGGCCCGCGCCCGGCACGGTGGTCGAGACCGACGTGGCGGGGTTCGTCGCGGGCTCGGGCAAGACCGGGGTGCGCGGCCCCGTGGTGAGCCGCGAGGGCGCGCTGGTCGAGAAGGCGTTCCTCGCCGGGCTGGTCTCGGGCGCGGGCCAGGGCGTCGCCCAGGCGTTCCAGCCGCAGGCGGTCGCCACAGGCGCGGGCGCGGCCGTGGCCAACTCCGGTCTCGGCGACATCGGCCGAGCCGGCCTCGGCGCCGGCGCGTCGAGCGCCGGGCAGAAGGTGGCCGACTACATGATCCGCCGGGCCGAGCAGTACCAGCCGGTGATCCAGCTCCAGGCCGGCACGAAGGTGACGCTGGTGTTCCTCGAGGGCGCCCGCATCGACGGCCGCGCGCCGATCCAGACCGCCAGGAAAGGACAAGGACAATGACCCACCCGATCAACCCTGCGCCGCGCTGGACGCTTCCTTCCGCCGCGTTTGCCGCGCTCCTGCTCGCCGGCTGTTCGTCGGGCCATGTCGGCGAGAGCTGGCAGTGCCCGCTGTCGGACGCCGGGACCTGCGACAGCGTCGCCGCGGCCGATCCGGCGGTGCCGGACATGGATGCGGCCCGGCATACGGTCCTCGGGGAGCCGCTCTGGCGGGTGCGCGGCGGGGAGAACGGCGCGGCGCCGCGGAGGGTGGATACCGCGTGCAAGGCGGATTGCGCCGGGTTCGATCCCTTCGCCTGGCTGGCGCGGCTGTTGGAAGGCGGAACCGCCGGCGGGGAGAAGGCCGCCGCGTCCGGCCCGGTCCGGCTTCTGCCGGTCGAGGCCCCTGCCCCTCTTCCGGCCGAACCGGTTGCGTCCGGACTTCGCGCGGGCGGCGAAGCCCCTCATGGCGCCAATCTGCGCACCGACGAGGTGCTGGCGCGCATCTGGATCGCGCCGTTCGTCGACGCCGGCGGCGTCTACCGCGAGGCCTCGTACGTGCGGGTCGTGCTGGAGCCGGCCGGCTGGAGGCTCGGGCGGTGAAGCGGCTGGTGGAGCTGTTCGAGGGGCCGGAGGCGCCCGGCCCCTGGTCGCCGCCGGAGATGCCGGCCGCGCTGCATGCGCTGCTGCCCTGGCGGGCCTTCGACGAATCGAGCGAGCTCTACGTCAACGCGGGATCGGTGGGGTTCGTCATGGAACTGCCGCCGTTTGCCGGGATCGACGCCGAGACCCTGGGGGCGCTGGCGGGGACGCTCGCCGACGCCGCGCCCGAGCGCTGCACGGTCCAGGTCATTCACTGGGCAAGCCCGCGCTTCGGGGCCGCTTCGCGCGCCTGGGCCTGGCCGCGTTCGGACGCTGGCGGGGCGCTCGCCCGGATGGGCACGCGCCGCCGCGACCTGATTGCACCGGGTGGCTGGCGCCGGTTGCACGCTGGCGGCCCGCCCTTCACGCTCTCGGACTACCGGGTGTTCGTGACCGCCTGCCTCACGGCCCTGCCGGGCCCGGCGACGGAAACCGCGCTCGGCGCCTTCCGCCGGGCGCTGGAGGGGACGCTCGCCTCGGCGGGCGCAGCCACCCGGCGGCTGGAGCCCGACGCGCTGCTCTCGCTCGCGGCCGAGCTGGTCGCGCCGGATGTCGGCGGCCACCGCGACGGCGGGACCGAGCGGCCGGCGCGCCGCTGGGCGCCGCGCGATCCGCTGCACGAGCAGTGCATCGCGCCCGGCCGCGCGCTCACGGTCCATCCGACCGGCCTCGCCTTCCACCACCCCGACGATCAGGACATCGCCGTCCGGGTGCTCTCGGCCATCGCCTTCCCCGAGGTCTGGCCGGGCTGGCGCGGCAACGCGCTGATCGGCGACTTCCACCGCGACTTCCTGCAACCGGGCTGTCCCGTCCTGACCTGCCTCACCGTCACCACCGGCGACGAGGCGGCGGGCGAGAAGGCGTTCCTCAAGTCCGCCCGCGCGACCCAGCAGGCCGGCACCGGGATCGCGCGCTACCTCCCCGGCCTGCCCGAGAAAGCGCGCGATTGGCAGGCGGTGACCGAGCGGATCAAGGACGGCGAGAAGCTGGTCCGCGCCTGCTACATGGCTGCCGTCTATGCGCCCCTCGATGCGCTCGACGAGGCCGAGCAGGCGGTCCGCGCGATCTATCACGGCCAGGGCTGGCGGGTGAACGCGGAGCGCTGGCCGAGCTCAAGGGCCGGGGCGACGTCCAGGCCGTCGTGCTGATGCTCGTCGTCTTCCTCAGCACGCAACGCATGTATCACGGCCCCCGCACCCGGGCGAAGGCCATCGTCATCGACGAGGCCTGGGACCTGCTCTCCGGCGAGGACAGCCGGGCGTTCCTCGAAGGCGCCGCCCGGCGCGCGCGGAAGTACCGCGGCGCGCTCATCACCGGCACCCAGTCGGTGAACGACTACTACGCCAACCCGGCCGCGCGCGCGGCGTGGGAGAACTCGGACTGGACGATCTTCCTCGCGCAGAAGGACGAGTCGGTCGAGCTCCTGAAGTCCGAGAAGCGCATCCACTGTGACCCGGGCATGGAGCGCGCGCTCAAGAGCCTGACCACAGCCGACGGCCGCTATGCCGAGCTGGTGCTGCACGGCCCGGACGGCTGGCGCGTCGCGCGCCTCGTGCTCGATGCCTGGTCGGTGGCGCTGTTCTCGTCGAGGGGGCCGGCGTTCGCCGCCGTGGAGAACCTCAAGGCGCAGGGACTCACCACCGTCGAGGCCATCGACCGCCTCGCCGGGGACGCTCCCCTCGCGGGGGACGCCCCCGCCGCTGCGGGCCAATCCGAACCATCAGAAACGGAGGCAACCCCATGACCGCGAAGACCGCCGCCGCCGAACATCCGCTCAACTGGCCGGAGGACCCGGAGACCGTGACAGCGGCCGACATCGACTTCGAGGCGCTGGCCCATGTGCTGGCCAACACCTGCCGGCGGGGCGGCTGCCTGCGGCAGTACCACTCGGTCGCGGCTCATGCGGTGATCGTGTCGGAAGAGATCGAGGCGCTCGACGGGCTGGGCGAGGAGGACCGGCGGCGGCTGGCGCTGCACGCGCTCATCGCGAATGCGCCGTCCGCCTGGCTCCGGGGGCGACTGCCGGACTCGCAGCGCGCGGTCGAACGGGCCGGGAAGCTCGCCGCCGGGATCGAGACCGCGGTGCGCGAGGCCGCCGGCCTCGATGCGGTGCTCGACGAGGAACAGGCGGAGTTGTTGAAGTTCGTCACCCGCATGGCGTCGGCTGCCGAGAGCCGCGACCTGCTCGACGGGGATGCGCCGGTGGGCGCCGGGGTCGCCTTCCCGCCGCTGAAGCGGCGCATCCGCAGCATCCCGCCGGACAAGGCCGCCCAGATATGGATCGCCCGCTTCCGGGCGCTCGCCGGGCCGGACGAGGAGCGGCGCGGGCGCATCTCCCGAACGGACGTGTCGGGCGAGGCGGATGCCGCGCAGGCCTGACATGGACCGGAACGGGTCAAGCTGGCCGGTGATGGTGTCGGCGGTGCTGCTTTCGGGCGCCGTGGCGGCTGCGGTCGCGGCGGCGATGCTGCGGTATGGCGTCGAGCCGGCGCCGGGCATCGCCAGCGTGCGGCTCGGCGAGATGACCGCCGCGTACACGACCCGCGCGGCGGCAGAGAGGCGGACGGCGGAGGACGTGCGGGCCTGGGGCGAGGCGCTCGAAGCCGCGCTCGACCGGGTATCGCGGCGTCACGGAGCGGTGCTGCTGCCGGCGCGCGCGGTCGCCGCCGGGGCGCCGGACCTGACGCCGGAAGTGGAAGCGGCGCTGGCGGCGCTGCTGGCGGGGCGCGAAACGGCGTCCGCCGGAGAGAAGCCGTGAGCGCCGGGCGGCCGGCATTCGCCGCGAAGACGGCCGCGTTGCGCCGCCGCCATATTGCCCTCGGCGCGATGATCGCGCTGGCCGCGCTCTGGCTCGGCGCGGCCTCGCGCGTCCATGTCAATGCGAGCTGGTCGGACAAAGCCTGGGGCTACGCCGCGTTCCCGCTGTTCGGCGAGGATCCGGAGGTCGGCGACCGGGTGCTGTTCGAGCCGCCGGACTCCGTGGGCTCGCGGGTGCCGTATCTCAAGACCGTGCGCGGGGTGCCGGGGATGACGGTCTCGGTCGATGCGGACGGGACGGTCCGGCTCGACGGGGTTCCCGCCGGCCGGGCGAAGACGCATGCGCTCGACGGGCGGCCGCTCGCGGCCATCGCGCCGGGCGTCATCCCGCCGGACCGCTTCTATGTGCACGCCGATCACGTGGATTCCCACGACAGCCGCTACGCGGAGATCGGGCTGGTGCCTGTCGCGCGCATCCTCGGGCGGGCGATCGCGATGCCGGACGTTCCGTGGATCGGCCTGGAGGGGCCGCTGGTCGGGCCTGAGGACGTGGCGGACGATGAGATGCCGGAGGCGCGTCGATGATGCGGCCCGTCAGCCTGCTGGTCGCCGCGACACTGGCCGGCCTTCCGGCCGCAGGCATCCCCTCCGCCGCATTGGCGAAGGATCTTGGCGTGCGCGGCGCGTCATGGGCGATTGCGGAACCGGACCTTCTGGGAGCCATCGAGGCGCGCCTTCTGGAAATGCAGCGCTCGGGCGCGCTGGCGCGCTTCGAGTTGGAAGCCCGCGAACGCGCGCGGCGCACGCTGGAAGAGCCGGAGCCCGTGCCCGGGATCGCGCCTGCGCGAGAGCGACGCAGTCGCCTGCTCGATCCCGCGATCACGGTCGAACGCGACATCCGCACGCCGGACGGAACGCTCATCGCCGCGGCCGGAACGCGGGTCAACCCGCTGGAGCGGATCGAACTCGCCCGCGACCTGCTGTTCGTCGACGGCAGGCGCGAGGCCGAGATCGCCTGGGCGCTCGCGCATGAGACCCCCGCGAAAGTCGTGCTGCTGGCCGGCAGGCCCCTCGAGCTCATGCGGAAGCACCGCCGTCCGTTCTTCTTCGACCAGCGCGGGCGGCTCGCGGCGCGGTTCGGCATCGCCGCGACGCCGAGCCTGGTCGAGCAGGCCGGGACGCGGCTCCGCATCACGGAAATCCCCATCGAAGACGCGCACCGCGCGGAAGCGCCGGGCGGGACGCCGGGCGGACAACAGGGCGAATGAAGGAAGGGAGAGAACGATGCTGAACATGAACCGCGCCACCCTGCTGGGCCATGCCGGGCGCGACCCGGAGATCCGCGATCTCGCGAACGGCGAGAAGGGCGCGACCTTCTCGCTGGCCACCACCGAGAAATGGAAGGACCGCGAGGGCAACCCTGCGGAGGCCACGGAATGGCATCGCATCGTCGTCTACGGGCCCATGGTGGCGGCGGTGGAGACGATGGTCAGGAAGGGCGATGCGGTGCTGGTCGAGGGCCGCATCGCGACGCGGGAATACCGCGACCGCGAGGACGTGGCCCGGACCGTCACCGAAATCATCGTCGCCGGGCGGCAGGGCGTGGTGAACGTGCTCTCGGGCCGGCGGGTGGAGCCGGCGGGATGACCCGCCGCTTCGCTCCCCTGGCGGCACTCGCGGTCGCGGCCGTCCTCTGGTCCGGGGCTGCCTCGGCGCAGTCCTGCACCGGGCGGTTCGTCAATCCGATCTCGGACGTCTGCTGGGAGTGCCTGTTTCCGATCTCGATCGGGCCGATCGCCATCGGCAGCGTCTCGGGCGTGCTGGACACGCCGAACCCGGGATCGCCAATCTGCCTCTGCGGCTCGCCGATCCCGCGCATCGGCCTCTCGCTCGGGGTCTGGGAGCCGGCCCGGCTGGTCGACGCGACGCGGGCGCCCTGGTGCTTTCCCAACCTCGGCGGGCTCACGATCAATCCCGGTCTGCCCGCCGGGCGCGGGCGCACCGGCTCCTCGGGTGGCGACGGCGCGGCGGGTTCAGTGTGGCACGCTCACCTTTACATGTACCCGCTGTTGAGCTGGATCGGCGTGCTGCTCGATCTCGGCTGCCTGGAGGGCGGCGG
>JAJEAZ010000588.1 GCA_022824105.1 Alphaproteobacteria bacterium | reverse complement strand
GACGTCCCCGTCGCGATAGACCGGCTCCATGCTGTCGCCGGCGATCTCCAGCGCATAGGCGTTCGGGTCGCCGAGGTCCGGGAAGGCGACCTCGTCCCAGCCCGCGCCCACCGGGTAGCCGGCATCGTCGAAAAAGCCGTTGCCGCCCGCCTGGGCATGGCCGATCACCGGGATGGTGGCGGACGGCGCGCCCTCGCGGCGCAGATGGTCCGCGAAGAGGCCCGAGACGCCGGAGCCCGTCGCCGCCATCGCCTTGGAGATGCTCTCCGTGCTGGGCCAGCGCGGCCGCCCGCCCCTGGTGGTGCGCTTGCTGCGGTTGAAGGTTGTCGGGTCCAGCCCGGAGCGCTTGGCGAGGCCGGACGCGGAAAGGCCGTGACGGTCCGCCAGCGCGTCGATCGCGGCCCAGACATCGGAATGGGTCAGCATGGGCATCATGATAGCCACAACTCCCCTTGACATGCACTAGGAATATGAGCACATAGTGCCATATGGAACATTCAGCAAACACACAGGGGAATTCATGCCTGACTCCAATCTTGCGCCGCCGCTCCGCGAAATGCCGCCCGCCGACGAACTGCCGTTCGACAATGCCGAAGAAGCCTGGTTCTGGTTCATGTCCTGGCGCCTGATCGTCGAAGATGGCGGCACGCCCTCCTTCGAAGGCCGGGGCCGACCCTGCATGCCGCTCGACATGCTGGCCTGTCTGCGCCGCCTCGTAAAGCCCGGCCGGCTCACCCGCCGGCAATTGCAGGTGCTGGCCGGGTTCGGCCGCCGCCTGGAAACCCCGGTCCACCAGCCGTTCGCCCGGCTGTGGGATGAAGGCATGGCGCGGCTCGAAGAACTCTTCCGCGCCAAGGGAATCCTGGCCCCGAAGGGCGCCGCGAGCCCGGAATTCCCGGCATGAGCGGCGGTTCGGGGGATTGCGGCTCCGGCGGCGGCCGGGCGCTCGCGGTGTTTTCCGGCAAGGCGGACCTCGGCTGGCTGCGGCTGCTCCGGCCCGGCTTTCGCCATTGCTTCGTCGCGCTGGAGGAGGCCGGGCGCTGGATCACGGTCGATCCTCTGGCCGGCTATACCGATGTCGCCGTGCAGCCGGTGCCCGCGGCCTTCGACCTCGCGGGCTTCTACCGCGAGCAGGGCTTCACCGTGGTCGAGACGCGGAGGCGGCGGCGCATCCGCCCGGCCCCGCTGCTGCCCGCCACCTGCGTCGAAACGGCCAAGCGGGTGCTCGGAATCGCCTCCTGGCGGGTGCTGACGCCGCGCCAGCTGCACGATTTCCTGCTCCGAAATGGGTAGCGGTTCCTGCCCCTACTTTACAAACCCGGAACAGGGTGTAGTATGCAATTGAACAAAGAGGGAACTAAGATGATTTCCGAAACATCCGCCCCGGATCCGGAGGCCCTGCTCGAAGGCTATCGCCGCGCCGAAGCCGCGCGGCGCCCCTGGGAGGCGCTGTGGCGCGACTGCGCGGCCTTCGCCCTGCCGCACGGAACGGACGGGGCGGCGCGCATCTATGACGCGACCGCGGCCGATGCCGCCGAGCAGCTTGCCGCGAGCCTGCTGGCGGAGCTCACGCCGCCCTTCCAGCGCTGGGTCGGGTTCGAGCCGGGAACCGGGGCCGGTTCCGGAACGGTCGAGATGCTGGAGGAGACGGCGGCGACGGTGCAGGGCCATCTGGACCGCTCCGGCTTCGCGGTCGAGATGCACCAGGCGCTGCTCGACCTCGTGGTGTTCGGCACGGGCTGCCTGTTGTTCGAGGAAAGCGCGCTCGGCTCCGCATCGGCCTTCCGGTTCGCCGCCGTGCCGCTCAGGGAGGCGGTGCTGCAGGAAGGGCCCGAAGGGCGGCTCGACCGGGTCTGGCGGCGGCGCGAGCTCGGGCTTTCCGCGCTCCGCGCCCGCTTTCCCCGGGCGCCGGACGCCGCCGGCGACGGACCGTTCGGCGTCGTGGAATGCGTGGCGCCGGAGGCCGGCGGCGGCTACCGCTACACGGCCGTGCTGGAAGGCGGCGGCGGCAAGGCGGCGCACATGCTGGCCGAAGGCCGCTTCGCCGTCTCGCCCTTCGTCTGCTTCCGCTGGCTGAAGGCGCCGGGCGAGACCTATGGACGCTCGCCGGTGATGAAGGCGCTGCCCGACATCAAGACGGCCGACAAGGTGGTGGAGCTCATCCTGAAGAACGCCTCCATCGCCGCGACCGGCATCTGGCAGGCCGACGATGACGGCGTCCTCGACCCCTCTGCGGTCGAGCTGGTGCCGGGCGCGGTCATGCCCAAGGCGGTGGGCTCGGCGGGGCTGACGCCGCTCGCCGCGCCGGGGCGCTTCGACGTTTCGCAGCTCGTGCTGGAGGATTTGCGCAAGCGCATCCGCCACGCGCTGCTCGCCGACCGGCTGGCCGAGCCCGCGAGCCCGGCCATGACCGCGACCGAGGTGCTGGAGCGCGCGGCGGAGACGGCAAGGCTGCTGGGCGCGACCTATGGGCGGCTGGAGGCCGAGCTGCTGACGCCGCTGATCGAGCGCGCGCTCGCCATACTCGCCCGGCGCGGCGAGGTGCGGGCCTTTGCGCTGGACGGGCGCGAGGCCGGGCTCCGGCTGGCGTCGCCGCTCGCCCAGGCGGCCGGGCGGCGCGAGGCGGGGGCGGCGCTGACCTGGCTCGGCGCGGTCGCGGGCCTCGGACCCGAGGCGCTGGCGGCCGTCGATACCGGCCGCGCCGCGCGCTGGCTCGGCGCCCGCCTCGGCGTGCCGCCCGCCCTGCTGGAGCCGCCGGACCTGCTGCCCGGCGCGGCCTGACGACCGAAACCCGACCGCAGTTCATCGGCGGGCGGCTCCTCCGGGGGCCGCCCGTTTTCTTTCAACCCTTCCTTCCGAAGACAAGAGGAGATGCGATCCCGTGGAAACGGACATCGAAACCGAAGCGCCGGCCCGGCCCGAAGGCCTGCCGGACGAATTCTGGGACCCGGAGGCCGGCGGCGTCAGGCTCGACGAGCTGGTCGGCGCCTACAGCGCGCTGGCTTCCGCCGAACGCGCGCCGGCAAGCCCGGAGGACTATGCGCTCGAACTGGACGGCCTGCTCGGCGGGCCGGACGCGGAGGCCAACCGGCGGATGCACGAAGCCGGCTTCACCAACGCCCAGGTCCAGCTCGTCTATGACATGGCGTCCTCGCTGCTGCTGCCGCTGGCGGGCGAGGTCGCGGGCGAGCTGGAGCGCGCCGAGCGCGAGGCCCGGCTGGCGGAGCGCTATGGCGGCGAGGACGGCTGGCGGCGCGCGAAAGGCCAGATGGAGGCCTGGGCGGCGGCCAACCTGCCCGCCGGCGTCGGCGCGGCGCTCACCGGCTCCATCGAGGGCGCGGCGGCGCTGGAGCGGCTGATG
>JAJEAZ010000546.1 GCA_022824105.1 Alphaproteobacteria bacterium | reverse complement strand
GGGGTCGTTTCTCTAGAGTCCAGCAGGAGGCAAGGCATGAAGTTCAGGCCGCTCCATGACCGTGTGCTCGTTCGGCGTGTCGATCAGGAAGAAAAGACCGCCGGCGGCATCATCATTCCCGACACCGCGCAGGAAAAGCCGATGGAAGGCGAGATCATCTCCGCCGGCCCCGGCGCCAAGAACGACAAGGGCGAACTCGCCCCGCTCGACGTCAAGGCGGGCGACCGGGTGCTGTTCGGCAAGTGGTCGGGCACCGAGGTCAAGATCGACGGCCAGGAGCTGTTGATCATGAAGGAGTCCGACATCATGGGCGTGATCGAGCAGGCCGCCGCCTGATCCGGCGCGCCTTGCGAATGGCGGCGTAGTCGCCGCCGCCGCCCCGAACAAGCATTCAGACAAGGAGGGAAGCCACCATGGCTGCCAAGGACGTCAAGTTCAATACCGACGCCCGCGACCGCATGATGCGCGGCGTCAACGTGCTGGCGGACGCCGTCAGGGTCACGCTCGGCCCCAAGGGCCGCAATGTCGTTCTCGACAAGGCCTTCGGCGCGCCGCGCATCACCAAGGACGGCGTGACCGTCGCGAAGGAAATCGAGCTGTCCGACAAGTTCGAGAACATGGGCGCGCAGATGGTGCGCGAGGTCGCGTCCAAGACCAATGACGAGGCCGGCGACGGCACCACCACGGCGACCGTGCTCGCCCACGCCATCGTCCGCGAGGGCGCCAAGGCCGTCGCGGCCGGCATGAACCCGATGGACCTGAAGCGCGGCGTCGACCTGGCCGTCGACAAGGTCGTGGAGAAGCTCCAGGAGCGCTCCCAGAAGGTCAAGGACTCCGAAGAGGTCGCCCAGGTCGGCACCATCTCCGCCAATGGCGAGGCCGAGATCGGCAACATGATCGCCGAGGCGATGCAGAAGGTCGGCAATGAGGGCGTCATCACGGTCGAGGAGGCCAAGAGCCTCGATACCGAGCTCGACGTGGTCGAGGGCATGCAGTTCGACCGCGGCTACCTCTCGCCCTACTTCATCACCAATGCCGACAAGATGAACTGCGAGCTGGAGAGCCCGCACATCCTGCTGCACGAGAAGAAGCTGACCTCGCTGCAGCCGATGCTGCCGGTGCTCGAGGCCGTGGTGCAGTCGGGCAAGCCGCTGCTGGTCATCGCCGAGGACATCGAGGGCGAGGCGCTGGCGACGCTGGTCGTCAACAAGCTGCGCGGCGGCCTCAAGGTGGCGGCCGTCAAGGCGCCGGGCTTCGGCGACCGCCGCAAGGCGATGCTGGAGGACATGGCGATCCTGACCGGCGGCCAGGTCATCTCCGAGGACCTCGGCATCAAGCTGGAAAGCGTCAATCTCGAGATGCTCGGCACGGCGAAGAAGGTCTCGATCACCAAGGACGAGACCACCATCGTCGACGGCGCCGGCGGCAAGGACGACATCCAGGCCCGCTGCGGCCAGATCCGCCAGCAGGTCGAGGAGACGACCTCCGACTATGACCGCGAGAAGCTGCAGGAGCGGCTGGCGAAGCTCGCCGGCGGCGTGGCGGTGATCCGCGTCGGCGGCGCGACCGAGGTTGCGGTGAAGGAGCGCAAGGACCGCGTGGACGACGCGCTCAACTCCACTCGCGCTGCGGTCGAGGAAGGCATCGTGGCCGGCGGCGGCTCGGCGCTGATCTACGCCGCGAGTGCGCTCGACGACCTCAAGGGCGAGAATGACGACCAGCGCGTCGGCGTCGACATCGTGCGCAAGGCGCTCCAGTCGCCCGTGCGCCAGATCGCCGAGAACGCCGGCGAGGACGGCGCGGTCGTGGCCGGCAAGCTGCTCGAGACCACCGACAACATCAACTGGGGCTTCGATGCGCAGAACGGCAAATATACCGACCTGGTGAAGGCCGGCATCATCGACCCGACCAAGGTCGTGCGCACGGCGCTGCAGGACGCGGCCTCGGTCGCCGGCCTGCTCATCACCACCGAGGCCATGGTCGCCGAGAAGCCGGAGCCGAAGCAGCCCATGGGCGCGCCGGGCGGCGGCATGCCCGACATGGGCGGCATGGACTTCTGATCCACGCCGTCACCGACGGCAACACGGATCGGGGCGCCCCTCGGGGCGCCCCTTTTCTTTGCAACTTACCTGCCGTCCTGCCGGAGAGTCGGCGTCAGTCCTCGATCAGACTGTATGAGCCGTCTTCGTTACGGACAAACAGCACCGTTTCACCGGCCGGATTGCCTAGCCGATGCTTCGGCAGAAAGACAGAGTATGTACTCTTTGCCCAGCCCGGACAGGCGTCCCGCACATCGGCAGCCCGGAAACGCTCCGGTAATTTGCCGGAATGCCGGGCCTTACGGATCTGGGTAATGAAACGGCGACCCCGATCAGGGGGGTCAGTCATGCGCCGCCTCTTTCTGTCTCCCTGCGATGGTATCGCGCAGAGTCTCGACCACGCCTTCGACGCGCGCCATTCGTTCGCGCAGATTGGCGATGTCGCGTCGCATTTCGCGTTGGCCCGGAACGATCAGCAGGCCGAGGGCGACTCCGGTGCCGATGATCGCAACAATGATAGCCGCCGTGTCGCCACTCATGCCGTTCATCCTCTCGCTCTCGGCAGTCTCAAAGACCTATCACGATTTGGAAACTGGACCAAGCTGGCGCTGGTCGGGGCGGCGAGATTCGAACTCGCGACCTTCTGCTCCCAAAGCAGACGCGCTGCCAGGCTGCGCTACGCCCCGCCAAGCGCCCGTCTTCTACTCCGCCGGCCCGTCGCCCGCAATCGGCGCGGCTGCCACTGCGCCGGCCGTGGTACACTGCGGGCAGCAGCAAGCGGGAGGCAGCCCCATGTCCGTCGAAGCAGCAGCGGTCGAGACCCTCGACTACCGCCTGAGCCCCCTGCCGGTGCGCGGCGATCTGATCGCAGCCCAGAAGCGCGCCTGGGCGCGGCTGGCGGAGCCGGGGGAGTGGTGGTCCGGGGCCGTCCGGGTCGCCATCGCCGAGGAGACGCGCGCGGCGGAGGATTGCGGCTTCTGCCGGGAACGCAAGGCGGCGCTCTCGCCTTACGCCGTCACGGGCGCGCATGAGACGGCGACAGACCTGCCCGAAGTGCTGGTGGAGGTCATCCACCGCATCCGCACCGACCCCGGCCGCCTGACGCGGCGCTTCTACGAGGAAGCCCTGGCCGGCGGCCTGAGCGATGCGGAATATGTCGAGACCGTGGGCGTCATGGCGACGGTCATCGCAATCGACAGCTTCTGCGACGCCATGGGACTGCCGCGCCACAGGCTGCCCGCGCCGGTTGCCGGGGAGCCGCGCCGGTGCCGGCCGGCGGGCGCGAAGGAGGGTCTCGCCTGGGCGCCGACCGTGGCGCCGGAAGACCTGACGGACGCCGAGGCCGGCATGTATGACGGCCTCTCGGCCGTGAACATCCACCGCGCGCTCTCGCTGGTGCCGGCGGAAGTCACGGGCTTCTTCGACATGGATTCGGTGCATTACCTGCCCGACGCGCAGCTCAGGGACTACGGCGCCGAATACCGCGCGCTCACCCATGCCCAGACCGAGTTCCTCGCGGGCCGGGTCTCGGCCATCAACCACTGCGTCTATTGAACCACCAGCCATGCGGTGCTGCTCCGTGAGAGCGGCCGACACACCGGCGACGACTACGACCTGACGGCCATGGCGAGGGCGGGCGCGGCCGGCGGCGGGGTGGCCGCGGGAGAGGCGCTGGCGCGCTATGCCGAAACCTTCTGCGAGGACCGGGACGGTTTTGCCGCCGCGCGCGAGCGGCTGCTGGCGGAAATCGGCGCCGAGGCGCTGGTCGATGCCGCGGGCGTGCTCGCCATCTTCACCGCCGTCGTGCGCGTCGCCGATGCGACCGGCATCCCGCTGGAGGAGGAGAAGGCCCGGGTCAGCGCCGACTTCCGGGGCGCGCTCGG
>JAJEAZ010000058.1 GCA_022824105.1 Alphaproteobacteria bacterium | reverse complement strand
GGCCATGGCGACCATCGCCGATGCGGCTATGGCGGCGACTGCATGCAGTTTTCTTTTCATGGTTTGCCCTGCCCTCATGTTTGGCGGCCGCGCCGCAGATGAGGCGGCCGCTTCCGGCCCCTGTTCGGGCAACCCTGTCATGCCGGGACGCTGGTGCACCGAACCGGGTTTCCGCCAGCCATGCTACTCCGAATTTCTCTTCAAAGCCATGGCCTCGCGTGCGTTCGGGCGTTTTGCGCGCTTTCCGTCGAAGGGCTACCGCGCGGCTTCCATGAAGTTCCGGTAGAGGAGTTCCGACGCCCGCAGGAATCCGGGCATTTCCCGTTCGGCCATGGCGCGCAATTCGGCGACTCCGTCGTCGCCCATCTCCGCGATCAGGTCCTCCAGGTAGTCGGGAATCTCGGCCCAGTTTTCCACGGTGTCCGGCTCGACTTCGACGTGATATTGCATCGACCAGGCGTTCTCGTTCACCCGCATTGCCTGAATCGGGGACAGGGGGGACCTTGCGAGGACGGTGGCGTCCTCCGGCGCTTGGGCGACCCGGACGCTATGCCACTGGAGACATTTCTGCCTGACGGGCAATCCCTGCATCAGCCGGTCGTTCCGCCCGTCTTCCGTCAGTTCGATGTCCATCACGCCGATTTCCGGCGGCCTCTGGGGCCCGCAAGTGCCGCCGAGCGCATCCGCCAGCAACTGGTGGCCGAGGCAGATGCCCAGAAAGGGCCTTCCCAACTCGCGCACCCAGCGGCGGATCGCCGCCTTCTCGGCCACGAGCCAGGGATTGTCCTCGATATCCCAGACATCCATCGGCCCGCCCATGACCCAGAGCGCGTCGTAGCCTTCCAAAGCCGGGATCGGATCGCCTTCATCGAGTTCGACGGCGTCCCACTGCACCCCGTCCCGGGCCAGAAACTGCCGCAACGATCCGGGGTGTTCGGAATCCACATGCTGGAAAACGAGCAGCTTCATCCACCTTCTCCTTTCCCGGCCGCGCCGGTCGATTGTACAGACCCGGCCCCGTCGGCGCGCGCCTCCCGGATGAGCGCGAGCACCCGTTCGCCGTCGCAGACCTCGTTGGCAAGCAGCAGGATCAACCGCGCGTCGAGCCGCCGGCTCTCGGCCTCGTCAAGCTCCCGGTGCGCCTCCACCAGGGCGGCAAAGATGTCGTCGGCCCGGTTCACGAACGGCCTCGCGCGCGGTCCACCGCCGCACCGATGCGCGCCGCATCGAAGCTGCGCCAGCGCGCCGCGACATGCTGGTCGGGCCGGAAGAGCCAGGTCGTGCCCGGCCGCCCGTCGTAGCGCGCCGCCAGCAGGCCGTCGGACCTCGCGCAGTGCATGGCTATCCCCTCCGGATGCACCGGCTCATTTCGGCCTCCATCAGCGAAATGGAGCAGCGCGAAGCCGCCGTCGAGCCGGTCCAGCCACCAGCCGTCCCCGAAGGGCGCGTCCACTGCCGCCGCGCCCTGCCGCATCGGGCCCTCGAAGTCCGCGCAGTCGGGCGTCGAGAGCGGCGAGCCGGCCAGCAGCGCCGGCGTCGAAAGGCGGCCGCTGTTGACGAAGCTGCGCGCGAACGCATGGCGGCGCGAGAGCGAGAGCGCGGCGTCGCGGAACGCCTCGGCCGCGCCGCCGACCGGCGTCATGAAGTCGGTCGAGCGCAAGGAGTTCAGGATGTTCTCGTCGGCGGCCGGAATGCGCTCGGCCTCGTAGCTGTCGAGCAATGCGGGCCCCGCCCGGCCTCCGATCGTCTCCGCGAGCTTCCAGGCGAGGTTGTCTGCGTCCTGGATGCCGCCATTGCCGCCGCGCGCGCCGAAGGGCGAGACCTGGTGCGCGGCGTCGCCGAGAAAGAAGATGCGGCCATGCCGGAACCGCTCCAGCCGGCGGCAGCGGAAGGTATAGACGGAGACCCATTCCAGATCGAAGGGCGTATCGGGGCCGATCATTGCCCGGATGCGGGGGAGCACCCTTTCCGGCTTCGCCTCTTCGTCGGGGTCGGCGTCGGGGCCGAGCTGGAGGTCGATGCGCCAGATGTCGTCCGGCTGCTTGTGGAGCAGCGCCGAGCGGCCTGCATGGAAGGGCGGGTCGAACCAGAAGCGACGCTCCGCCGGAAACGCCGACTTCATCCGCACGTCGGCGATCAGGAAGCGGTCGGGAAAGGACCGGCCGCGAAACGGCAGGTCCAGGCCGTCGCGGACGGCGGAGCGCACCCCGTCGCAGGCGAGCAGCCAGTCGCAGGTGAAGGAATAGCCGCCCTCCGGCGTCGAGACCCGCGCGCGGACGCCGTCGCCAAGGTCCTCGGTCCCTGTGAGCCGGGTTTTCCAGCGCAGGTCGAGGCCGAGCGACCGGGCGCGGTCCACCAGATACTCCTCGACATAATATTGCTGGATATTGATGAAGGCCGGCCAGCGGTGCCCCTCCTCCGGCAGCAGGTCGAAGGCATAGACAAGCTCGTCGCCGTGGAAGACCTTGCCCCGGTTCCAGACGACGCCCTTCGCGGCGAGTTCCGGGCCGATGCCGAGGCGCGCGAGTATCTCCAGCGTCCGCTTGGCGAGGCAGATGAGGCGGGACCCGGCGCTGACCGTGTCGTCCTCGTCGACCAGCAGCACATCGACGCCGCGAAGCTTCAGGTCGATGGCGGCGGCCAGCCCCACCGGCCCGGCCCCGACGACGCAGACCGGATAGTGCCGCTCGCGCCCGTCGAGATCGGCCGGCTTCCGGAATGGATAGACCGGATTCACCCGGCTCGGCTTCAGGGCGGCCTGCACGGCTTCGTCATTGCGGCGAGTGTGGACCGGAATCGAGCAGGTCCAATTCCGGCATCACTTCGTCGATAAAGGCGCCGGTATCAGGACCGTCGGAACCGATGTCGGCAAGTGCGCGCGCGCCTTCCTCCATGAGGAATCGGCGGAAGCTCGGAATCGGGCAGATCAGCCTGTCGTCCTCCCCGCTCTGCAATGCGCCCCGATGGACTAAATGGTCCAGGAAATCTCCGGCCGACATCCCCTGCGGTAGATCCCAGCCGCAATCGCCGCCCTGCCTTGCGCGGTTTCCAATGACAGCGACCGCCTCATTCCGGCGCAGGCCCGACTCCGGTACCCCTGCCATCACACGGGCAAGCAGGAACACAGCCTCCTGCATCCGGGGGCTTCGCCGCGCCCGGTATGCCCTCATCCGGTGCTCCAGCGACCCCGCCGACACTGCCGCCTCATCGACCGCCGCCAGCAC
>JAJEAZ010000359.1 GCA_022824105.1 Alphaproteobacteria bacterium | reverse complement strand
GGTGAGCCCGATTGAGATCGGCTGTGCCAAAACGGACCACCCGGCTGAATGGGATCAACATCCTTTCACGAGCTTCCACAAGAGCGGAAACGGTGTCGCCGAACATTGCGGTCAACTGGCCGAAAGAGGCCTTACCGGCCGGCCGATCAGGATCGTTCCTGCCTGTTCTTCGAGCGGTCAAACATCTGGCCCGTCAGATCCTCGAACACCGCAATCGCGGCATCGGTCAGCACGGTCTCGAGTTCCCACACCTGCCGCATTGCCAATGCTCTTCCCATCAGTGCCCGCCGCCGATTGAGGAGGCGGAAAGGCTATTAGGTTCAGAGCCTTACGACATTCCCCATCCCGTACCGATGCGCGGCTTCCCTGGAGAAACGCCGCCGCGCCCGCTTCCTATTTGACGGCCCGGTCGCGGCGGCCCGAACAGGGAGCCGCCGACCATGACCGACCATCCGAAGCCGCCCACCTTCGCCCAGCGCATTCGCGCCGCCAAGCCGCGAGACCGGAGATACGCCGTCCGCGACGACGTGATCCCCGGCGTCATGCTCCGCGTTCATCCGGGCGGAGAGCGCATCTTCGTCATTGAGCGGCGCGTCCGCCGCCGCTGGCGCTACGCCACCATCGGCCCCGCCGACTCGATCACGGTGCCCGAGGCGCGACGCGAGGCCCGGCGGATCATCGCCGGGTTCCTCGACACGCCTGCAAAGACCACGGGGCCGCGAACGCCGGGCCGCCCCATGACCGAGTTCGCCGAGGAGTTCATCGACCGTCACGCACGCCACTGGAAGCCGGGCACGCTGGAGACCAACCGGGACATCATCGACAAGCGCACCCTGCCCGCCTTCGGGCATATGACGGTGGACGGGATCACGGTCGAGCACGTCAGGGACTGGTTTGCATCCATGGCGGAGCGGCCCGGCGTCGCCAACCGAAGCGTGCCGGTGCTCTCCACTATGATGCGGATGGCCGAGCTTTGGGGATACCGGCTCCACAACACCAATCCCTGCAAGAACACCCGGCGCTATCCCATGGCGCCCAAAGAGCGGTATCTCTCGCCCGAGGAGATTGCCAGGCTCAACGCCGTGCTGACCCGCGACGAGTTCTACTGCCCGCATGTCGTCGCCGTCATCCGCCTGCTGCTGCTGACCGGCTGCCGAGTCGGCGAGGTTCTCTCGCTGGAATGGGACTGGATCAAAGGCAAGCGCATCCTGCTGCCCGATTCGAAGTCAGGACCGCGCACAGTGTGGCTGTCGAGCGCCGCGCGCGCAGTGATCGATGCCATCCCGCGATACGACGCCGATTGCCCGTTCGTCTTTCCCTCCCGCCCGCCGACGCGGCCCATCGGGAACATCGGCACCCATTGGGACCGCATCCGCCGCGAGGCCGGGCTGTCCGACGTGCGCCTGCACGACTGCCGGCACACGTGGGCCTCGGTCGCCGCCATGAACGGGGTGGACATGGTGACGATTGCCAAGCTGCTGGGCCATGCGTTGATCGAGACGACCGAACGCTACACCCATCTTTCCGACCGGTCCGTCGTAGACGCCGCCGATCGCGTATCCAACCGCATTCATGCGGCCCTGGCCGGAAGGGGCGCGGGGAACGGCGGAGGAAGCAGCCATGCCGAGGGTTGAACTCACTGCGCGCCGCGCCCGCGATACCGGGCCAGGCGAGAAAGAAACGTTTCTGTTCGACACGTCCCTGTCCGGCTTCGGGCTGCGCATCCATCCTTCGGGCCGGAAGGTCTGGATCGTGCAGGCGCGCATCGACGGGAGAACCCGCCGCATCGTCATCGCGCGGTATGGCGACATGGCGCATGGCGAAGCCCGCCGCCGCGCCCGCGACCTGCTCGCGCGCATCCAGGCAGGCGAGAACCCGGCGGACGACATCAGGAAGGAAAAGGAGGCCCTGACCTTCCAGGCGTTCGCCGCGATGTATCTCCGCCGCTCCGATCCGCTCTGGAAGCCCTCGGGGCGCAAGACCGTGCGCATCTATCTCAAGGCCCGCATCCTGCCCGCTTTCGGCAAGATGCCGCTCGACCGCATCGACGCGCACGACGTAGCCGCATGGTTCGACGCGGCGAGCAGGGACAAGCCGGGCGCGGCAAACCGGGCGCTCGACATTCTGCGATCCATGATGTTCCGTGCCGAGGAATGGGGATTGAGGGAGCGCGGAACGAACCCCTGTCTCGGAATCAGGATGAATGCGAAGAAGCCTGTCGCGCGGTTCCTCGACACGGACGATCTGGCACGTCTCGGGCGGGCGCTCGAAGCCCGCGAGGCCCGCTGGCCCGAGGCCGTCGCCGCGATCCGGCTGCTGGCGCTCACCGGATGCCGCCGGAGCGAGGTGCTCGATCTCCGCTGGCGCGACATTGGCGAGACTTCGATCAACCTGCCGCAAGGCAAGACCGGGCCGCGTTCCGTGCCGCTGGGAGAGGCCGCGCGGGCGCTTATAGAGACATTGCCGGGCGAACGGCAGCGCGACGCTTTCGTATTTCCGCGATACGCGGAAGGTCGTGCCCAGGATAGCCTCATCGCGTGCTGGCAGACGGTCTGCGCCGATGCTCGGCTCGGAAGGCTGCGGTTGCATGACCTTCGGCACACGGCAGCCAGTCAGGCCGTCATGGCAGGCGAAAATCTGCCGCTGGTCGGCAAGCTCCTCGGTCACCGCAGGAGCAAAACGACGGCGGGCTACGCCCACCTTGCCGATGCGCACCTTATCGAGGCGGCGGAGAAGGTGGGGACCATTATTGAGCATGCAATGAACCCCTCTCGATCTGCGTCACCGAGAGATCAAGTCATAGTGCCAACCTCGTTCTCGTGAACTGACAACTACGACCCGGGACCAAAAGTCAAACTGCTGATCTCGGACCATCGACAATTCATGCTCGGACAAATTTTGCATGGGCAAATGACAAATATGATCAATCAAGATCAGCCACCAGGTCTTAAATTGACTGACTTTGCATTGGTTGCGAATTATATCCGATTTGTTGCGGACGCAATTTCGGATTCCTTTTCCAAGTTCCTCAGCTACTAGTAATCCTTCTCCATCCGATACATTCTGTAAAATGAAGCTCGCAGGGTCATGACTAATCTCAAAAAGTTCAAGACAGATACCGCACTCCAAACAAAGATGAGGAAACTCCAAATAGGCATGCTCTCCTGCGTGCTTATCCCAATCGCAGTGCTTGGAGTGCATGTCAGCAATTACGTTCATATTGTATGGCTGCAACAGGGGTGCCAGCGCCTCCGACATCTGATCAGAAATAATCTTTGAATTGACCTTAACCTTGGGTGAACGGGCCTTAAGCCATTTGGTATTAGACCAATCGTATTCGAAATCTACGATCCAACTGCTTCCGTTGTTTGCAGGCGGGTCAAGTTTACCGATTATTCGCTCTATAGCGTGAGTAAGCGGTATCCGAAATTCTTCCTCGCTTCTTGCCCTTTCACCCTGGACGCTCGCGACCTTTTGGCTCAACCGGGTTACCTCCACCGCACAAGTGCCGTCTACAATGAAGTCTGGCGGATCGCTGCAAGGTCGTCGAATGTCCAGATAGCCTTGCCGCCGCAACCAATCCAGAGCACGGCATTCGTCCTCGTTTTCCTTCCGCCTCGCCATATGGAGGTCCGCCTCTATACGCCGTGTCATCGCTTCACCTTGTAGTACGCAGCGAGGATGGCGTCCTCCGCCGTCGTTTCGACTTGCCCCGCTCCGTGAGGTTTAGCGGAGTACGCATCTTCTCGTAAAGCTTGAACAGATGCTCGACGCGCTCTCGCTCGGATGCGAACCCGGTACGCCGGTAGAGCCTGTCCACGGCGCGGTCAAGCTCCTGATGCGACCGGCGCAGGTTCGACGGCATCAGGTCGGGATCGTAGAGGTCCGCCAGCGTCGCGCCCGCATGAGCGGCGCGAGCTTCGAGCACGGCCTGCGCGAGCGGTTCCAGTTTCGACAGGTTCGAGTCCTTGGGCGGCAGCGGGAAAGAGTTGTAGACGAGGCCGATGGAGTAGCGGTAGCGGCTTTCCAGCCGCCCGCCGATATGGCGCAGCCATGCCATGTGCATTGCCGAAGTCAGCAGTGCGAAATCCGTCAAGGTTGCGTTCGCCAGAATCCTCACGAGGTTGCTCGGAATCGTCGGCGGGTCCAGCCAGCAGATGGGCGCGTATTCGCGGCGCTCCGAACTGACTTCTGGAATCACCAGAAACGGCGCGGTGGGGATGACCTCAACGTTGTAGCGCGTCGGGAAGTCGGCAATCGCCAGCGTGCTCTTGCGCTTGCTCTTTGCTCGAAAACTGCGAACCGCCGCCATGCGCGCCCGCACAAGAGGCAGGCCCTTCAGCGTGGATGGCGATGCTTCCTGCAAGGCCAGAATCCAGCGTTCGCCGCCTTGCAGATATTCGCGCGCGCCGACATAGGGCCGGAGAAATCGTGACGCCTCGGGTTCGGCTTCCAACAGTTCGGCGCGTTCTTCCGGGTTGAAGATATACTCGCCGTCATCGATGGGCTGGCTGCCGCTAACCAGCCTGCCCATCCCGTTGATCGGCGCGCTTTCCTCCCGCACCACCAGATGCGGGTCCGACAGCCCGCCCGCATCGAACAGGTACGGCGACAGCGCCCCATGTCGGCTTTCCTCCGGCTCGCCGTTGATGTCGGGATAGCCGAACAGACGTTTCTCCGCTCGCGCGGCCTTGCGCCGGTCGAGGCCGAGAACGACGACATGGACATGCGCCTTGCCGCGCGCATCCGATCCCCACGCGAAGGTCCGATGCGCGAAAGCGATTTCCAGCGTGCAGCGCCCGAACAGGACCGGCCATAGCTGCGCGACCTGCTCGCCCTGCGTGATCGAGTTGGTTGCGACGAAGCCGATCCGGGCATCGCCGCCCTTCACGTAGTCCCCCGCCTTGATGAACCATGCGGCGACGTAATCGAGCGTCCCGCCGGTCTTGCCGAGCGCCGCGATCTCGCGCACCTGCGCCCGCTGCTCCGCCGTCTGGTATTTCGCGCCCACGAACGGCGGATTGCCCAGCAGGAACGAACAATCGCTCGGCGGCAGCAATTCGGACCAGTCGGTTTCAAGCGCGTCGCCGTGGACGATGTGCGGCGATTTCTCCACTGGTATGCGAACGAAGGTCTGGCCGAACTCAAGGCTCAGCCGGTTGTTCATGATGTGGTCCATCATCCACAGCGCCGTTTCCGCGATGCGCGCCGGGAACTCGCCAAGCTCGATCCCGTAGAACTGGTCCACGTCTACCACCGACTGCCACGTGGCATCGAGCACCGCTTGGCCGGTCGCGGCGGTCACCTCCCGAATCTCGCGGATGACCTCGATTTCGAGCGTCCGCAATTCCCGGTAGGCGATGATGAGGAAGTTGCCGCACCCGCAGGCCGGGTCGAAGAACGTCAGGCCGCCGAGCTTCGCCTGGAACTGCCGGAGCGCCGCGAGACGGCCCCGGCCCCGGCGCGCTTTCGCCCGCTCGAACTCCGCCCGCAGGTCGTCCATGAACAGCGGCTCGATCACCTTGAGGATGTTCTTCTCGGTCGTGTAGTGCGCCCCCTGCGCACGGCGTTCCGCCGGGTCCATCACCGACTGGAACAGCGCGCCGAAGATCGCAGGCGAGATGCTTGACCAGTCGAAGCGGCAGGCATCCAGCAGCGCCCTGCGCATCGCCGCGTCGAACGAGAATGTCCGCAGGAGCCCCTTGAAGAGATCGCCGTTGACGTAGGGGAACCGGGCAAGGTCCTCGTCGAGCGTCGCGGCGCGCCCGTCCTCCGGCGTGTCGAGAATCTCGAACAGTTGCGCGAGCCACGGCCCGAGATCGGCCCCGTCCTCTCCGGTGCGCGTCTCGATGAAATCGAGGAAGATGTCGCGCGGCTCGAACACCCCGGTATCGTCGGCGAACATGCAGAACACGACGCGCACAAGGAAGCGTTCGAGATCATGGCCCCGGTGCCCGGCATCGGCGAGCGCGTCGTGCAGCCGCCCGACCAGCTCGGCCGCTTCGATATTGGCCGGGTCCTGATCGCGGAAGGTCCGGCGCTGCACGCCGAGGATGAATCCGAACGCTTCGACATGCGCGGGCAGGTCCGCGAGCGGGAAGGCAGCGGTTTCGCGTTCGTCCAGATCGTGAAGCTCGAAGGTCTGGAAGTCGCTTACCAGAATGAAGCGCGGGCGCTCGCGTTCCGGCAGCGCGTCGAAATACTCCCCAGCCTGTTCGTATGCTGCCGTCAGGTCGCGCCCCGCGCTCTTCTGCTCGACGATCAGGACGCCCGGCCAGAACAGGTCGATGAAGCCCGCGCGGTTGTCGAGCTTGGAGACGTGTTGCTCGTAGCGAGCAACCTCACGGCGGCGCTTCCCGAATACCTCGAAGAACTCGTTGTAGAAGCTCTGCGTCTCGCCCTTCTCGTAGGCTGCGTCCTTCCAGTCTTCGGCGAAGGCGGCGGCGCGGGCGCGGACCTCGTTCCACGACAGGCGCATCAGGCCGCGCCGCCCGCCTTGCGCCGCGCGCCGGATGGCGCACCGCTGGCCCGAGATGGGCGAGCGGCAACAGGCGGGACAGCGCCCCGGTCGGCAGGGCAGGCAGCAGGCCCGGTCATGCGTGCAACGCCTCCACGCGCCGCGCGGCGGCGGTTCGGTCACGGCGCGCTTGCGCAAGCTCGTAAGCAGCCTGCATCCGCATCCAGTGCTCGGCGGTGCCCCAGCCGATATCCTCCAGCGCCAGCGCCATGTTCGCCGACACGCCCGCCTTGCCGTTCAGCAGGCGCGACAGTGTTCCGCGCTCGCAGCCGAGACGCGCCGCCGTCTCGGTCACGTTCCAGCCCACATCGTCCATGCTCTCGCGGATCAGTTCGCCCAGGTGCGGCGGGTTCGGCATCGGCCCGACGCGATCGCCTGCAACATTGTTCATGGTCATCGCTCCCATTCGGTCAGTGGTAGTCGATCAGGTCCACGTCCACGGCCTCGCCGTCCTCGAAGCGGAACACCACGCGCCAGTTGCCCGAGGCGCGGACGCTCCACTGGCCCGCGCGGTCGCCCTTGAGGGGATGCAGCCGGAAGCCCGGCGCGTCGGCGCTGCCCGGATGCGTCGCCTCTTGCAGACGGAACAGGATGCGCCGGAGTCGTGGCGCGAGATCGGCAGGCAGCCGCGCCGCTTCGCCGCGCTCGTGCAGTGCTCGCAATGCCTTGTGCCTGATCTTCATGAGTCACTGTAGCGCGCCACGTTACACGCCGCAAGCGCACGCCTGTCGTCGCGTCCGGCGACACGCTGACGGTCAACGAGATTTCGCACATTGATCTGTCACCTCCTGCTTCCTATAGTGCCGCCTGGAAGCCGCGCGGCAGTTCGGGAACTGTCTCCGCAAGTGCGCGGCGGGCGCTGCCGCTCAAGCGCCGCTCGGGCTGAATGCCGGTTGCACAACGGCTTTCATCGCCCGACGGTTGGAGCGGTCAGGAAGCGCGATTGGGACGCCCTTCGGCGCGTTGGTCTCACACCCCACGCATCCAGGATGCAGAGGGCGCATGCGCGCGTTTACGGGGCCGTTTCGGGGGCTTTCGGCGACGTTGGGCGACTTCGGATGCCAGGGTCTTGTTGGACCGAGCGTATGCTCTGGAGCATACGGACCTACCCTGTTGAAATCGTTGGACATTCATTGGCGCGTATGCTCATGGCATACGCCGGTCGCATCTTCCCGGCCGGTCGTGTATGCCATGAGCATACGCCTGGAGCCGTTCCCGCCGGGCCCGGAAACGGCCGCAGATGCCGCTGCCGTCTGCCAATTTGTTTTCCATGCCGATCTGTAGGAGCCGCCGAGAATGAACGAAACGACCTCGGAAAGCCCGGAATCTGGACACCGGCCCGACGAAAAAGGCGGCGAATCCCGCCGCGCCCGCTCGATCCGCTTCTCGGATTCCGAGTGGGAAGCCGTCGAGAAGGCGGCTGCGGAGCGCGGCATGAACGCGGCGGAGTTCGCCCGTCACGCCGCTCTGGGCGTTGCCGGCGGCCGGTACGGCGCCGGCCGGGGCGCCCTGCCGCCGCAATATGCGGACCTGATCGAGCGGATATTCCGCGGCACCTACATCCTGGCGACGCTGAAACGCGATGAACTGCTGCGCGAAGGGCGCGGCGAGGAGCTGGAGGAACTGATCGAATCCACGCGCAAATTGCAGGAATCGCTCCTTGATCGGTCGGAAGGTTAGCCCGGCCATGACCGAAAGGCCGGTCCGGATCGCCCTCGAATACCGTTGGCAATCTCTCGGTCGGGTGCGGATCGACGCGATCGGCCGCCTGCCGTTCCGAGCCGGGACACGGGAAGCGAGGCTTCGAATTCACCCTGCACCGGGTGCGCTCTCGATATGCCGGAGGCTACCTCCAGCACTCGACAAAAACCGCGAACTTCCGTGCCGCCGCGGCCACGTCTTCCGGCGAACGGGGCTTGTCCGACGGCGCCGTCGCATAAGCGACACCCTCGCTGTCGAGAATGGCGCGCGCGGTCCTGGCGCTGACGGCAAAGTTGACGTTCTGCGGGATGTCCCCGGTCGCACGGGCAACCTTGAGGGCATTGAATTTCGATACCACTACGCCGACCACATTACCGGCCGAATCGAGGACGGGACCGCAGCTGTTTCCCTTCTGGACCGGCGCGGCGATCTGGATCAGGCGGTGATCGTCGCCCGGTCCCGCCAGAGCGGCGACGCTGCCGGCGCTGATTTTCACGCCGGCGGAAAGCAGGTCGTGAAGCGGATAGCCGGCTACGAGCACGCGGGCGGACGGGCGAACGCCGCGTCCCAGGCGGAACGCCGCGGAAGGCCTGCCCGCCTGTTCCTTGAGCAGGGCGAGATCGGCCGGTTCGTTGCGTGCGGAGGCCGCAACCCGGCGCGACGGAACATTCGGCGCCGGAGCGACCCGTACCTCGGCGCAACCGCCCACGACATGGAAGTTGGTCAGGATATGGCCCTGCCGACTCACCCGGAAGCCGGACCCGGTCGAGACCATCCGCATCCCGCCGCGCGGGCGCTCGCAGAAGCGCTCTTGGCTGCGCGCGTAGCGCGAATGGCGACAATCAATGCGACCAGCAGGCCGTTCGATACGCGGCCGTCTACAGGTAAACCGATGGTGGTTTGAAACGCCCGAATAGCGGCGCGAGCGCGGACCCATAACGCCGTCCGCCGGGCCGGGATCGTAGCCGAGCTCGGCAAGGATGCGCTGTATATTTGCGACCCGTTTGCGCCTCTCGGCGCCGCCGGGTACGTCGGAATCGCCGACCCCGGCCCCCGTCCGGCGCGCCGTTTTCCTCTTGGGCCGCCATTGCCGCGCCAGCGTTGCGCCCGGGCAAGCTGCGTCGGCGCCAGATGCGCCGCAATACGGTCCCGATTCCGGCCAGGATAGTTGCGGCCCAGCTCCGTCGAATTGGACATGAGCGAGGCAGCAATACTGTACCATTTGTATGCAGCTACGAGGTCCTGAGGCACGCCCGAACCGGTTTGGTACATGAACCCGAGATTATTCTGAGCCTGGCCGACAGGCCGGGCCGCCCGCTTTGTCGGAACGCACGGGATGTACCTGGCAGGGTCATCTGTCGTTCAGGTTCTGGGGGACAGCCCCGCTCTCCTCCCGGTCCGGAGTACCGGAAATCCGGCGCTGAGGTTCGACGATCGGACGGATGCCCGCCCGCGCGAAGTTCTTCGTAGCGAGCGCGGGATTCTCCTTCTTCGGCCGCCACGCCAGCGCGAGCCGTCGCGCCCGGGCAATCTGGGCCGCCGTCAGGCGCGACTTCACACGGTTTCTGTAATTCAAAGCTGCCTTGAGCGATTTCTCCGAGCCTGAAATACGCGAGATCCGCGCGGCAGCGAGACTGAGCCATGCGTACGCCAATACCCCGTTCGGCCGCACGCCTTGCCCGGCGGCATAGAGCAAACCGAGGAACAGTTGAGCGCTGGGATGGCCCTGCGCTGCGGCACGGCGGAGCCATTTCGCGGCTTCGGCGTAGTTCCGCGGGACGCCCCGACCGTTGGCGTACATGAAACCGATTCTGTTTTGAGCTTCGAGATGACCCTGCGCCGCGGCGCGGCGGTACCATCTGAGAGCCTCCGCCCCATTCCGCGGGACGCCCCGGCCCCCGGCGTACATGGACCCGAGCAGGATCTGAGCCCGGGCATGGCCCTGCGCCGCGGCGCGGCGGTACCACTTGAGAGCTTCGGCGTGGTTCCGCGGAACCCCCTGGCCCTCGGCGTACATGAACCCGATGCTGTTCTGAGCTTCGGCAGCGCCCTGCGCCGCGGCGCGGCGGTACCATCGGAGAGCCTTGGCGTCGTTCCTCGAGACGCCCTCGCCCTTGGCGTACATGGACCCGAGATTGTTCTGCGCGGGGGCAAATCCCTGCGCCGCCGCGCGGCGGAACCATTTCGCGGCCTTGGGAAAACTCTGCGGAACGCCCTGGCCGTTGGAGTACATGACCCCGAGATTGTGCTGTGCGACGGCATGGCCCCGTTCGGCGAGGCGCCGAAAGCCGCGATAGGCCGTGGCGTAGTCGCCGCGTTGGTAGGCCGCAGCACCGTCCCCCAAGGTCTGCGCCGATGCCGGCACGGCGGCGGCGATCGCCAGCACCATGGCAGCAAGGCCAGTCAGTCGAAGCGCTACATCTTTCATTCCTGCATCTCTTGGCAGCCGCCGGGGCGGGGACAGGCCCGCCAGCCTGCCCGCCCTACCGGAACGGGCGGCGCACGTCATCTGTCATTGCCGAACCCCTCGCGCGCGTCCCCGCCCGACTTCCGGGCGGGAACGCCGGACAGCGGCGGACGAGGCGCCGCTGACCGACCCTTGTGTTTCCCGAGCAGCCGCGCCCGCGCCAACCGCTCCGCGCGGGCAACATCTCCCGGCGTCATGCGCCGTCCGACGCGGCGCATGTTCTGCACCGCGTCCCGGCGTGCGGTCGCATTCGAAGCGGAGGCCGCGAGGCCGTAGTACCATTGGTACGCCCGAACCGTGTCTCGCGGGACGCCCCGGCCCTGCTCGTAGATGAGCCCAAGATGGCTTTGAGCCCCGTCATGTCCCTGCCCGGCGGCGCGGCGAAGCCACCGGATCGCTTCTTCGCCGCTTTGCCGGACGCCTTTGCCCAGGAAGTACATCGCCCCGAGAATGGCCTGAGCCCCGGCATGTCCTTGCTCGGCGTGACGCCGAAATCCCCGATAGGCCGTGTCGTAGTCGCCGCGTTCGTAAGCCGCGATCGCCTCGTTCAGTATCCGCGGCGCCTCCGGCGGCGGGCCGGCCGATGCCGGCAGGTGCGGCGGCACCGACCCGACCTCATGATTCCGGAGCTGCCAAACCCACGCCAGCCGCTGCGCCCGGGCAATCGCGCCCGGCGTCATGCGTCGCCCGACGCGGCGCATGCCCAGCGTCCCCTTCAGGAGTGCGCTCGCGTCCATGTGGGAGGCCGCGATGCCGAACCATTTGTGCGCCCGAACCAGGTCTCGCGGCACGCCCCGGCCGGCCTCGTACATGAGCCCGAGATTGGCCTGAGCCTCGGCATTTTCCTGCTCCGCGGCACGGCGAAACCACCGGACGGCTTCGGCGTCGTCCCGCGGGACGCCCCGGCCCTTCGCATACATGACCCCGATACTGTTTTGAGCCCCGGCAAGTCCCTGACTGGCGCCGCGGCGATACCACCGGACCGCCTCGGCGTCATCCCGCGGGATGCCCTCACCCTTCGCGTACATGACCCCGAGAGCGGCCTGGGCCTTGGCATTTCCCCGCTCGGCATGATGCCGAAAGCCGCGATAGGCCGTGCTGTAATCACCGCGTTCGTACGCTGCGAGCGCCTCTGTGAGGGTCTGCGCCGATGTCGGCGCAGCGAACGAGAGCCCCGCCAATACAGCGAACGCCGCCATCGATGCGCCCGGGGCACGCGGGAGACGGGGACGACTGAACCGGGAACGGGCGAGGCGTCGCCGCCCGCACCAGGCCCGGAATGCGCCGCCCTTGGCGTCAGCCGCGCGGCGGGAATGCGAAGGTTGTCGGATTGTGCCACCCAGATGCCGGACACCGCCCGGCCCCCTGTCGATCTGTCCCTGTTCCAGGTTAGCACGCGCCCCGCGCCCCGGCGAGCGGACGACAGCGGACGAACCCAATGCCGCGACGCTCGACACGCCCCCGGGGCCGGTTCCGGAGGCGCTGCCGCACGACCGGAATTCGCTTCATCCATTCCCCTGCCCGCCGCCCTGCGAAGCGGTGTCGATGACGTCCCGATCGCCGATCCGGCGTTCCGCACATGCGCGGTCAGGCTCTTTCCGCAAGCTCGATCCCGATCCGGCTATGATCGCTCGGCCCGGTGCCGAAAGAAGAACGGGTCATGACCGCCGGCGACGACAAAGGCAGCTTCGGTGCGGGCCGCCCGCTGTGGATAGGTAGCCCGCCGCCAGACTCGTCGCCGGTCGCTGTGGCGGGTTACTTACCCACAGCTCCACCGAGCCCAACACTCCGGCACCCGGGCTGGGGGCACCAGCTCACGCCAAAACTGTCGGATTTTCGTTTGCCAGAAATGTCGGGTTTTCGTTTGCCACCGGAAGATTTCCCTCGCGCTCCGTATACTCCCGGAACGCCGCAACGATCCGTTCGGCATCGCTGCGCCGGTCCGCCAGACCGATCGCCAGATCGAACAGATCCCGCCCCTTGCGGCGCTGATAGAGCGCCCGCATCCACGCGAATTGCAGGATTCTCTGTTGAACGTGCCATCCGGCTGGTCATTGACGCCCGGTTCCGACCGGCGGCGGTCCGGTAGCGCGTCCTGCCGCGGTCACTCGCGGAGATCCCCTTTACCGGTTTCGCTGCCTCCTGTCCGGGGATTCGCTCAAGACGTCGACAGGCTTTCATGGTTGCGGGCAGGTTGCGTCCGTCGAGCGGCGCAGGCAGATACCTACCGCTCTGCAGGCTTGCGGACCTTCGTGCCGGGGATCGGATTCGGCAACTGCGAATGCTTCAGTGCGCCGGTCCGGATACGGCGGGCGAAGTCGGCATGCGCCAGAAGCCGGCGAGACGGATCCCTGCGACCCGGCGTCACCAGTCCGATCCGCTTGCCGCGGTGCCGTTTCACAAGGCGCATGGCCTCCGCCAGGTCGCTATCGTTGCTCACCACGACGGCGCAGTCGCAGGCATCCAGCCATCCGTCATTGAGAAGATGCACGGCGAGGTTGACGTTCGATCCCTTCTCCTCGGTCCTGACAACCTCAGCCGAGCGCCGGTTTCCTGCCGGCCTTGCCAGCGGCATGCGCACGGGATGACTCAGGAAATGCCCGAAATACACCTCGACCTCGGGCCGGAACCGTTGCACGGCGCGCAGATACGCGTCCTGGCGCTGCGGCTTGGACGGATCGCCGGGCGTTCCCGAGACCCTCGCCGTGAAGTACTTCACGGCGACGATGTCGTGTCGCGACTGCAGCACCTTCCCGAACAGGGCGACCGGATCCAGCCACCGCCGCGGCGTTCCCTTGAGGGCGCCATAGTAGAAGTTGAGCCCGTCCAAATAGACGAAGGTGCGCATCGCGGACCGCCCAAAAAAGCAGGAGCCTCCGAAGAGGTCCCGCGCCCTGCGGTCGAAACCGCAAGGGGTGTTGCCGACAATCCATGCCCGTCCGCCGGGATTATCAAGCGCGTTCGGCCGGCAGGGAGGGCGCCCGTCCGTGTGGCCCGAGGCGACGCCGTCGCAGTCCGATGTTCCTCCTGGCGCCACGCCCGGGCGTCGGTCCGGATGTCTCCCGATCCTTCACGGGCGTCTTCGCTCTTCGCGGTCCTTCCCGGCGGTCCTTCCCGGCGGTCCTTCCCAGCGTCCCGTCCCACGCCCCGTTCCGGCCGACTTTCGGCTGTCCGCGCATCGTCCGCCGCCTTCTCCGGGGCCTCGCGTCCCGTCTCCCGCCGCGTCTCGCCGATGCCTTCGAGCGCCGCGATTGCGCCTGCCGGTATGGGCGATGCAGTCCCGCGGGATCACGCGTCCGCCTCGATGCCCGCGTTCGCGAACAGCCGCCAGTCCTTCGACCGCGGCGCACCCGCGGCGTCCGCGCCGGGCAGGAGCTTCGTGTAGTTGCGCGCGCGCTGCCGCACATGCGCCTTGAGCAATACCGCCCCATCTGCGGCTCCGACCTGCTCCAGGAGGTAGCCCAGCCGCTGCGCCCAGAGGACCGATGCGGCCTGCGAAGCCTCGACGAGACGCTCCGGGTCCATGTCCTCGCCGAGTTCGGAAAGCACGCCGGCGACTCGGTCCAGGCCTCCGGCCCGATGCATGTATCCGACGAGATCGACCGCCGTCGCCTCCACGGTCGAAACGAGAACCGTGCCGCGCGGAGTGTTGAACCTCTCGACCGGCACGGCGGCGAGGTTCCGGCGCGCGACGAACGCGACCCTGACGGCGCCGCAGACGATCGCCGGCCGGTTCCTCTCCACCACCGCCTGAAATTCCTGCGGGCGATGATGGGCCGCGCCGTGATACTGCGCAGCCGAGAGCAGGCCGGCATAGTAGCGGACGTTCCGGTGCGCCATCAGCGCCGGGACGAACTGGTCCGCGGGCAGGCAGCCGAGCCGCCTGTATTCCGGCGGCACGATGACGTAGAACCCGCGCGCAGGACTTGCGATCTCCCCCTTGGCCGCGAGGCGGCTCAGCGCCTGGCGCGCCGCCGCTCCGGAGACCCCGAGGGCCGAGCGCAGCTCGGACGAGGTGAAGTGATGGCGGCCGCGGGCGGCCAGATCGGCGATGACGTCGCGCGCGCGCGGTGCGGTAGACTCAGACATGACACCGACAAAGTAGCGCTTTTAATCACTTTATTAATCTAAAATCGTAATTTGCCTGTCCGTTCGCCGATTGCGATTCCTCGACGGTTCCTTCGTCTGCCCTTGAGGCGGCGCCGGTCGCGGCACGCACTCGCCCGCGCCGTCACAGCCCGAGGTCCATGCCGCCCCTACCGCGGTTGCGCACCGGCGTTTCCGGCTCCTTCGCGGGCACCTTCGAGGGCGTTTCCGTGCCCTCGCGGCCCTTGCCGGGTTCCCGGCCGGCCTCCGCGGCCCTGCCGTCTCTGTCGTGTTTCATCTCGCCGATGCCTTCGAGCGCCGCGATGCGCTCGCCGGTGACGGCCTGAAGCTGGACGCGGAGTTCGGCCGCGTCGTCGGTCACTAGCTCGGCCCGGTCCCGCGCCCTGCTGATCTCGACATAGAAGCTCTTCTGGGTGGTG
>JAJEAZ010000434.1 GCA_022824105.1 Alphaproteobacteria bacterium | reverse complement strand
GATCGCATTCGGGTCGCCGAACACGGCCGCCGCCGTCGCGCGGCAGAAGACGACGTCGAAGCCGTCCCAGTTGCCGTCGGAGTCCGTAAACGCGAAACCGGCGAGGCCGGTGGAAACGCCGCACTGGATGAAGCCCTTGGCTTTCACGTCATCCAGCGTCGCTCCGTGGGCCCCGACGGAGAACGCCGCGGCCGCAGCAGCGGCAACCAATGTGGTTTTGAGTCTCATGGGCTTTCGTTCTCCCGTTCGAGTGTTCCGCACAATTGTGCGGAATTGTGCTGCTTTACCGCTCGGTAAAAGTACCCCCAACTACCGAACGCAACCTCCGTGTTCATGTTACCAACCGGCGCGCCCGACGGCAACAGCGCTCCCGCGGTTCGCGGCGCGGCGGAAACGGCGCCCGGGGGCGGCGCTCAGGCGGCGGCGAACGCCCGGAAGGCCCGCGCGCCTTCCTCTGCATGGCTGAGCGCAATGCCGTGGCGGGCGCCGGGGAACACCTGGAGGCGGGCGTCGGGCAGGACTTCCAGCAGGTCCGCGGCCACGCTCATCGGCAGGAACGGGCTCGAATCGGGATGCAGCAGCAACACCGGGCAGGCGATTTGCCGGAAGGCGCCGGACAGCTCCGCCCCCATCAGCAGGTCCGCGGCGTCGAGCAGCGACGAGGCGGCCGTGCGGCTCTGGACCTCGTGCATCCACTGCCGTTCGCCGGCCCCGACCTTGCCGTCGGCGAAGCGGCGCGGGACCATATCCTCCGACCAGCGCTCCATGCCGTCGGCCTCCACCGCCGCCCGCCAGGCGGCCACGTTCCGGATTGCAGGCCCGTAATGGCCGGTGGAGCAGGCGCAGACGCTTGCAATCCGCTCCGGCTCCCTCGCGGCGGTGAACAGGCAGGCCGTGCCGCCGAGCGATTCGCCGACAAGGTGGAAGCGCTCGAAGCCCGCCGCATCCGCGACCGCCATGATGTCGTCCGCCAGCCCGTCGAAGGACCAGCGGTGGTCCGGCCCCGGCAGGGTCGAGCGCCCGAAGCCGCAAAGGTCGAAGCGGGCGACGCGGAACCGGTCGATCAGGCCGGGCAGCCAGCCGGACCAGATGTCGCAGTCGACCGCGACGCCGTGGCAGAACAGCACGGCCTCTCCGGGCGCGTTCCAGGGCGGCACGAGGTCCACGGTCTCCATGTGGAGGGCGTAGCCGGGTCGTTGGAGCATGGTCATGCGAGCCATGAAACGCACTTGCCCCCGGCTTGTCAAAACCGACCGCCATCGCCGCGCAACCGTCCTGCTCAAGAGCAGGCAAGCGCCCCTTTATCCTTGTATTTCTGGAATTTCATTCCATAATTACAAGGATGTTGCCGCGCCAGAAATCGCAGGTCGTTCGTGCCCGGCTGGACCGGTTTCCGGCTGTGGCGCTGCTCGGTCCGCGCCAGGCGGGCAAGACCACGCTGGCCGAACTTATCGCCGAAGAGCGGCCGAGCGTCTATCTCGATCTTGAGGACACGGCCGACCGGGCGAAGCTCAGCGATGCCGCGCTTTACCTGACCGGGCACGAAGACAAGCTGGCTATCCTGGACGAAGTGCAGCGGGCGCCGGAACTGTTCCAGACGCTGCGGGGCCTCATCGACAGGGGCCGCCGCCGCGGCATCCGGGCGGGCCGCTTCCTGCTTCTGGGCTCGGCGTCCATCGATCTGCTCAAACAGTCGGGAGAATCCCTTGCCGGCCGCATCGCCTATGTCGAACTGGGGCCGTTCAACCTTCTCGAAGTCGATGGCGATGCGCGCGACAGGCTTTGGGTCCGGGGCGGGTTCCCGGACAGCTTTCTCGCCGACAGCGATGAAGACAGCGCCGTCTGGCGGGAGAATTTCGTCCGCACCTACCTGGAGCGGGATATTCCGCAACTCGGGCCGCGCGTGCCGGCGGAAACCCTGCGCCGTTTCTGGACCATGCTGGCGCATATGCAGGGCGCCACGCTCAACGCGGCCCAGCTTGCGCGCGGGCTGGCCGTCGACGGCAAGACGGTCGCCGGCTATCTCGACCTGCTGGTCGACCTGCTGCTGGTGCGGCGGCTGCCGCCCTTCCGCGCCAATGTCGGCAAGCGCCTGGTGAAATCGCCGAAGGTCTATGTCCGCGACAGCGGCATCGTCCACACGCTGCTCGGCCTCGATGACCGCGAAGCGGTGCTGGGCCATCCGGTCGCCGGCGGAAGCTGGGAAGGGTTCGTGCTGGAAAACCTGCTCGGCGCCGCGCCCGAACGGGCGAAAGCGTGGTTCTACCGAACGACCGCCGGCGCCGAACTCGACCTGGTGCTGGAGATGCCGGGCGGAAGGCTGTGGGCCGTGGAAATCAAGCGCGGCCTCGCGCCAAAGCTGACCAGGGGATTCCACCACGCGCGGGAAGACCTCGAACCGGAGCGATCCTTCGTCGTGTATTCGGGCGACAATCGTTACTTCATGGGCGAAAGAGTCGAAGCGATCGGCGTGGGCGAACTGGCGCAACTCCTCGCGGCAGCATGAAACGCGCTTGCCACCGGCTTGCCGAAACCGGCTACGATGAGCCCGTCATGGCGATGCTCGAAGTCGAAATCTGGCGCGGAGGGGGCGAGGACGGCGCCTGGCGCAGCTACGCGGTCCCGCATGAGGCGAACCAGACCGTGCTCGATGTGGTCACTCATGTGCAGCGCCATATCGACCCCTCGCTCGCCTACCGCTTCGCCTGCCGGGTGGGGATGTGCGGCTCCTGCGCCATGACCGTCAACGGCCGCCCGCGCTGGACCTGCCGCACCCATGTCTTGCAGGCCGCCCGCAAGGGCCGGGTGCGCATCGGGCCGCTGCGCAACCTGCCGGTCATTCGGGACCTCGCGGTGGACATGGCGCCCTTCTTCGAGAAATGGCGCGATGCGGAAGCGCGGTTCGTGCCCTCCGAAGCGCCGCCGGAGGAGCCCGTCCGCCCGGACGAGCCGGAGCGCAGGGCCGCCGACGCCGGCATCGAGTGCATCAACTGCGCCGTCTGCTACGCCGCCTGCGACAGCGTGGCCTGGAACCCGGACTATCCGGGGCCGGCCGTGCTGAACCGGCTCTGGACACTGGTGAACGACCGGCGCGACGGCGACCGGGAGGGCCATCTGGACGCCGCCGGGGCGGGCTGCCACCTCTGCCGCAGCCACCAGGAATGCGCCGACGCCTGCCCGACCGGCCTCAACCCGACGGCCGCCATCGCGGGCCTCAAGCGCGAGGTCTTCCGCCGCGCGCTCGGCGGC
>JAJEAZ010000436.1 GCA_022824105.1 Alphaproteobacteria bacterium | reverse complement strand
CAAATCAATACCCACCCGTGTAATATCGGTCATGGTCCGCTCCGTTGTTGAGAAACCCAAAGTCATTTTGGCCTTCGAGGCCGTTGAAATGAAGCGGGGCGGACCATCCCATCAGGGACGTATTCACGGCGTCCGCTGCACCCTCCCCACCCGATGACGACGGATCGAAGCCACAGTTTCCGCCTTACACGCGATGCTGATAGACTGCCGGGCTTTGACCGGCGGAGAGCGTGACATGAACAAGGTGATACCGGCAGATACCCTGCAAGACCACATCGGCCAGGAAGTCGGCCTAACCGACTGGCTGACCATCGAGCAGGAACGAATCGACCAATTCGCCGACGCCACCGACGACCACCAATACATCCACGTAGACGCCGAAAAAGCCGCCCAAACCCCCTTCGGCGGCACCATCGCCCACGGCTTCCTCACCCTCTCCCTGCTCAGCGCCCTGAGCTCCCGCGGCGGCGGCCTCAAACTCGAAAACACCGTCATGGGCATCAATTACGGCCTCGACCGCGTGCGTTTCGTGAACCCCGTCAGATCCGGCCAGCGCATCCGCGCGCGATTCAACCTCAGTTCCGCCGACGAGAAACAGCCCGGCCGCTACCTGACCCGATACGCGGTGACCGTCGAAATCGAAGGCGAGGAAAAGCCCGCACTCGTCGCCGATTGGCTCGGCATGACCGTAGTCGACAAGAACGCCTGAGCTAGAACGAACTCAGCCCCATAGCATTATTCACAAAGCGCCGGCGCAGCGGAGGCAGCAAGTCCAGCGCCAGCAGTCCCAGCCGCCGGAAAGCGGACCTGGCGGCGCTTCTGCCCGAAAACAGGCCCACCAGCAGGTCCGTGAACAGAATCGTCTTTTCCTGATCGAACTCCTGTTCGTCGATATACCCTTGCAGCACCGCCATGTCCCCCGGCCATTGCCCGCGGCCCGCCGCGTCGCGCACCACCCCCGCCAGCGCCACGCAATCGCGCAAGGCGAGATTGAAACCCTGGCCCGCGACCGGGTGCAAGGTATGGGCGGCGTTGCCAAGCAGCGCCAGACCCGGCCGCGCCTGCTCGCTCGCCCGGCTCAATTGCAGCGGAAAGCAGGCCCGCCTGCCGATGCCGGTCACGCGGCCCATGTCCGGCCCGAAGTCCCGTTGCAACAGCGGCAACAACTCGTTCTCCGCCAGTTCGAGATAATTCCCCGCCAGCGCCTCCGGCAAGGTCCAGACCAGCGAAGCGCGATGAATCCCTTCCGCGGTCGGCAAGGGCAGCACCGCCAGCGGCCCGTGTTCCGTAAAGCGTTCGTAAGCGATATTGCGATGGGCTTGCTCCAGGGCGATATTGGCGACCAGGGCATGTTGCCCGTAAGACTTCAGTTGCCGGCCGATGCCGAGCTGCGCGGCGATGGGGGACCTGCCGCCGTCGGCGAGCACGGTCAGCGCCGCGGTCAGCGCCTGCTCGTTCCCGTCCTGGCGAACGTTCAGTTCCATGCCTTCCGGAACAGGCCGGGCTGAAACCACATTGGCCGGAGCCAGCACGTCGATGTGTTCGGAGGCCGCGAGCCTTTCCTGCAAAACCTTGCCGAGCGCGTGATTCTCGACCACATAGCCGAGCGCTTCCTGCCCCTGTTCACGACGGTCGAAACCGACTCCGCCGAGATGGCCCTGGTCCGTTACCTCGATGCGATGAATCGGACAGGGCGCGGCGCCGAGTTCGTCCCATACGCCGAGCGATTCGAAGATGCCGCGCGTACCCCAGGACAGCGCCGTCGAGCGGGCGTCGAAGCCACTGTCTCCGCTACCCGGGGCTGCGGCTTCGACGATCAGCACCGGACATTCCGGACCCGCCGCCGCGAGCGCGAAACTCGCGCCGGCGAAACCGCCGCCGACCACCACGATGGGGCGCTTGTGCTGATTTCCGGCGAGGGGCATGACGAGTGTCAGGCGACCGCCATGAGGGCTTCGATTTCTTCCATGCCGCGGGGCACGCCTTCGCTGAGAATGCGATTGCCGCTTGCGGTGACGAGCACATCGTCTTCGATGCGCACGCCGATGCCGCGCCAGCGCGGCGCGACGTCTTCGTTGTCCGGCGCGATGTAGATGCCGGGCTCGATGGTCGTCACCATGCCCGGCTCGAAAGCCCGCCAGTCGTCGCCGTCCCGGTAACTGCCGACGTCGTGCACGTCGATGCCGAGCCAATGTCCGACGCGATGCATGTAGAAGGGTTTGTAAGCTTCGGTTTCGATGATTTCGCCGACGGCGCCGGACAACAGGCCGAGTTGCAGCAGCCCGTCGACGATCGCCGCCACCGCGGCCTGTTGCGGCGCGTCACAGGAGGCGCCGGGCCGCACGGCTTCGATGGCCGCGGCCTGGGCCTGCAGGACGACCTGGTAGATCTCGCGCTGTTCGGCGCTGAAGCGGCCGTTGGCGGGGAAGGTGCGGGTGATGTCCGCGGCGTAGTGCCGGTATTCGCAGCCGGCGTCGACCAGCACCAGGTCGCCGTCTTCGACCCGGGCGTCGTTGCTGACGTAATGCAGGACGCAGGCATTGGCTCCGGCGCCGACGATCGAGCCGTAGGCCGCGGCGCGGCTGCCGTTGTGCAGAAAGGTATGCAGCAGTTCGGCTTCGAGTTCGTATTCGTAAATTCCCGGCCGGCAATATTGCATGATGCGCCGGTGCCCGTCGGCGGAAATCCGCGCCGCTTCCTCCATAAGCCGGATTTCCGCCTCGCTCTTGAACAGGCGCATTTCGTGCAGCAGCTCGTCGAGCAGCAGAAATTGCCCCGGAGCCGGGCCGCCATGGCGCGCTTTCTCGCGAGCGCCGCGCGCCCAGGCCATGACTTTCTCGTCGAAATCCGCGTCGAGGCCGACGCGGTAATGAATGCGTTCCCGGCCCGCCATCAATTCCGGCACGATCCTGTCGGCTTCGCCGATGGGATACGCCTGGTCGACGCCCAGGCTTTCCACCGCCGCATCCGGGCCAAGGAGAACCCCTTCCCACAACTCCTTCTGCGGATCCTTCGGCTGGCAAAACAGCACGGCTTCGCCTTCCTCGCGCCCGGGCACAAGCGCCAGCAGGGCCCGGGCTTCGGCAAAGCCGGTCAGATAGAAGAAATCGCTGTCCTGGCGATAGGCATGATGCACGTCGCGGCTGCGCACCCGCTCGGGCGCGGCCGCCAGCAAGGCCACGCTGCCTGGCTGCAATTTTTCCGTCAGCGCCGCCCGGCGGCGGCCGTATTCCCGTGGATCGATATTCATGATTGTCTTTCGCGACTTCCTGGCGACGCGCCCGCAAGCATAACGGGAACCGGTGGCAAACCCAAGTTGATGGAAGCCCCCCTTATTGACCCGTCCGGCGGGCGGTTCTATAGTCGCGAAGTGATTCGGCCCGGACGCATGCCTTATGGACGACAACAGAATCGACGCGCTGCATGGAAAGGTGGATGCCTTGATCGACCTTTGCGGAAAATTGCGCGAGGAAAATCAGCGGCTGAAGGATAACGATCACAACCTGCGCTCCGAGCGCCGGCAATTGCTCGAGA
>JAJEAZ010000291.1 GCA_022824105.1 Alphaproteobacteria bacterium | reverse complement strand
GGGCCGGAGGGGCCGAAGCGGGTGACGGTGGGCCGGCACGGCGTGCTCAACGCCGACGAGGCGCGGCAGAGGGCGGCGCTGATCGTCACGCGCATCAAGGCGGGCGAGGACCCGGTGCCGCTGCCGCTGGCGGCCCGGCTCAACGGCGGCCCGACCGTGGCCGACCTTGCGGCGCGCTATCTGGAGGACCATGTCGAGGTCCGGCTCAAGCCGAGGACGCAAGCCAAGCTTCGCGGCCTGCTGCGCCGCCACATCCTGCCGGCCCTCGGCAGACTTCCGGTCGAGGCGGTGGAGCGCAAGCAGGTGGTCGAGCTGCACCGCAAACTCAGCGACCGTCCGGCGGTGGCCAACCGGACGGTCAAGACGCTGGCGCAAATGTACCGTCTGGGCGAGGGCTGGGGCCTTGTGCCGGCGGGCTGCAACCCGTGCCGGGGGATCGACAAATATCCCGAGAAGGGCCGCGAGCGCTTCCTGACCGATGCCGAGTTCGCCCGGCTGGGGCGCGTGCTGGACGAGGCCGAGGACGACGGGACCGTCACGCAAATGGCGGCGGCGGCGATCCGGCTGCTTATGCTGACCGGCTGCCGCAAGGGAGAAATCCTCGCGCTGCGCTGGGCCGATGTCGATCTCGACGCAGGCGAGCTCCGCCTGCCCGACGCGAAGTCCGGCCCGCGCACGGTCCAGCTGCCGCCGCCGGCGGTGCGGCTGCTGGAGCACATGCCGCGCCGGGCAGGCAGCCCGTGGGTGTTTCCGGGGAGAGACAAGGACGGCCGTTACAGCGCGGCCGGCCTCGACGGGGCCTGGCAGGCCGTGCGCGAGGCCGCGAAGCTGGAGGATGTCCGGATCCATGACCTCAGACACAGCTTTGCGTCCCGCGCCCTGGCGCTCGGCGAGACGCTGCCCGTGATCGGCAAGCTGCTGGGGCACAACGACATCGAGACCACCGCGAGATACGCGCACCTGGCGCAGGATTCCGTCCACGAGGCGGCGGAGCGAATCGCCGGGAGCATTGCTGCCGATATTTTGTGACACTGCTGCCCGGCGCGCCGCACTGACAAGTCTCCGGCCGCATGACCTCCATCTCCGATTTGCTTCCAGGGCCATGGGTGAGAGCCTCACAATGAACAAGAAATTATTATTGCCGCGATTACAAGGGGCGGTATAAATCCTACTAAACGGGGTAGATGAACCGACAAATACTCCTTTGTTGGTATTTGTAAGGTTGGTATTTGCGAGGGCGGAACAATACTTCCGGCTAGCGATCCTGCAATTATCCTCCAACAGAAAACTAGTACCCCCCATAGGATTTCCAATGTTGCGCCAATAGATGGGGCTAGTGTTACAAACAACGGGTATAGCACCGGATACGTTTCGTACTCATCAGTAACAATTTTCCGAGACCATGAAATCAACCCGGACACAATATAGCATGTTTCTTCGCCACCATTTATCCAAAATAAAACTACTTCATAAATAGTAGCTAGGGTAATTAGTAATGGACCAAGGAATACGTTCAAAATTACCAAAGGATAAAATGCGATCGGAGCAGAAGGTTGGCCAATGTCCATAAAATGCGCCAATAAATCTATAGGAAATGCGATTAGTGAATGCAGAATAAGATAGCCAAAAACCCAATATGCGCGTCTTCCGATCCACTCGTAGTGCAACCTAAACCAAAGTGGTAAACATATCAACATCGTTAATGGAACGAGAATTGAGACGAGCATTTGCGGGCCCAGTTACCGATTAACAGGGAGGAACACCTTTGTCTCCTTGTTCGCGTATGCCGTGCCTCCCGCCAATAGTGCACTTCTGACGGTTCCGTAAGTCTTGCTGGATCGCGTGACCGAACCTTGATGAGACCAGGTATCCAATTGAGATTCAGGTATCGCCATTGGCCTCTCCAATGCGACAGGTGCGATTCCAGTCAATCAAGTACATTTCCCCACAACCTTGTGCTGTCGACCAAGCTCGGTTCAATTTTGCGCTGCTTCTCATCCGCGCTCCTTGCACAGCGCACATGTCTCGTTCCCCCAGGAGAGCGTTATAATCCCGTTTTTCATTTCTGTCCCACCCAGAGCCTCCGTGAACGCCTTGCTGATCGTTCCCCCATATTCGGCCTGCCTTCCAGAAACCCAAATTCTTCGATAGGACGTCTCCGATGCGTTGAGAAGCTCGTCGATTGCCGTGTTCGCAATCATCGTGGTGATGTAAGAGAGTTCGATCGCTCCGTACGGCTGGTAATGATCCGCGCAGGAAGGCTCCGTATGCGCCTCGCGTCCATCCGGCCAATCCACCGCCGTCAACAGCGGCGTCCCTGTGCGACCTATTCCGCACGCCAGGCACCTACCTTTGGGCGTGATTACGACCGCTGAGCCGGCAACGGCATGGTCCTCCGTCCAACCGTACAGAATCGCATTGTCGAGACCGGATTTCACGTGCCAGTCGTTCAACCCAGACTCGGCTACCCAATTTCCCGTCAAGCACACAATCAGGTCACTGCGGAGCAGCCGCGCTCTGTCGGCAAGCAGAGCGGCTTCGATCATCGAGTTCTGCCCTTCAAACTGAAGATGCGGAAACTCACGCTGCAATCTCTCCGCCAGCGCCTCTGCCTTGTTCCGCCCAACAGAATCTGCGCCGAGCGTATGGCGCCCCACATTCGCCCAGCTCAACTTATCGAAATCTACCAAGCGCAGCGTGCCGACACCTGCTCGCGCCAGACTTTGGGTCACGAACGACCCGACCGAGCCGCAGCCGAAAACCGTGACGGACTTCTCGAGCAGGATGCGACTGCGGGCCTCTTGTCCTCTCCCATGTACCCATGCCGCATCAGCCCTTTCGACCTCAGCACGTCGGACCTCGTTGCGCCCATAGGTCCGTTCCATGGCGACTGCCGGCGGAAGGTGACCGGCCCGAAAGCCGCGGTGCATTTTGTCCCTGGCTCGCCGGTTTCCCGTCCTCTGACTACGGTTGCGGTCAATGCGGACGGCGACCACGCCCGCGCCGCCACGCCCCTCTGCCCCGAGAAGCACCAGACATTCGTCATCACCGGCTGACGCCGCTTCGGCGAGAATCTCGACCGCCTCTTCGCCCTGGCGAGACGCCAGCGCCAGGATGTCGGATCCGCGCTCGGGATACTTTTTCGGTAGGGGCGGCTCCTGCAACCAAATGAACGCCGCCGGCTTCGCGGTCTTCGCGGCCTTTGCCGCCGTTCGCGCTCCAAACCTCCGGTCTATCCACTGCTGAAGCGATGACAAATTCTCGCCAACGTAAACCTTTCCCTCCCATGTGAAGCGCCTGAGCACGCGGGACGGGCCCACCGGTTCACACAGAATCACTACGTTCTTGCCGGACTCCTGACTGGCGTAGAACCAGTAGGTGAGGAACTCCTGCTTGAAGTCCCGCTCGACAATCGAACCTTCGATGAGTTCTTCCACCAGTCGTACGGCCCGGTTCAGAATTGCAAGCGCCACCTCACCGGGTGCCGTCGGATCAATCTCGCTGGAATTGCGAAGAAGACACAGAACGCCGTCATGCTCGATATGCGGCCAAGTCAGGTACTCCGGACGGTCGACCAGCGCCGCTCGGGGCGCGCTATGCGGGAAAAAGGCCGAGACGAGCAGGTCGATGTTCCGCGTCTTGTCGTCGGAGAACGCAACCCGGATCCGCCATCCATCGGCGAAATTTCTCGTTTTGTAGGCCGCCGCTATCGGCCCATGCTCAATGCGGGTCGCCGTACCCCCCGTGTGCTCCCGAAGACATTGCGTTACCTCAAGTATCGCACGCTCGTATTCCACCATTCCCTCGCCAGAGAATGTCGCATCACGCATGCCGTCCGCCGCCTCTCGCGCTCACCGAAGAGGCAGCTGCCGCCGTCGACCCAAGTATCGCAGCAGAACCGATCGCCGGGGCAGACATTGATGCACTCTTCTCCTTCTCGTCCTCGTATCGTTTGGAGAAGAAGTTCGTGTCGAACACCCTGTCCCAGCACTTCAGTGCCGATTCTCTGTCGCAGTCGTCCGCGTATACCGGGGCGAGGTGATCCAGCGCTTCCTTCAACTTGTCCCTGAAAAAACGCGCCTTTGCGTCCGGGTCGTCGGTCGTGATGGTTTCGTTCGGCGTAACCGGATGGTCGATCACGGTATTGCCGTCCAGACGTCTCTTCATCGCCTCCATCGTGCGATACAACGCGATGTCATCCCGATCCGGGCTGAGAACGAAGGTCTCGGCAAGCAGTGCCGTGATCGCGAATCCACTAAGATTGCGGGACTTCCAGCTCGCCCGGCTTCTCGCGTGCTTCTTGAGATACCGATTCAAGCGCCGGAATTGATTGGCGTCGGACGTGCCCGTGCGCTTCTCTTCGTACCACTTGGTCACATCTCGCGCGTCCGAACGCTTCCATCCGGAACTGGCCGCGAGTTCATAATACGTTTCGTCAGCATCTTCATCGACGATTTGGCGGTAGACCGGAATGTCCACGTGGTACCCTTCGGAATAGTGGATGCGGACGCAGTTCGCCTTGACCTCCGGTGGCGTCTTGAAGCTCCCGTCATCCATGGCGTCGCGGACCATTTTGCGCGCGTCGAGCGACGACATCTCCGCTCCGCGATCCCCCACAAGAACGCCCTTTTTGAAATACGCTCCGTCGTCGATGTCGTAGTCGTTGTTCTCGTCCCGAAGCATCGTCTTCATTCGATAGCTTCCCTGGGAGACATGCTCGTACGGCGTAGGCTTCTCGTCCTTTTCGAGGTTCCTCTTCAACCTGTCGCGATTCGAGTTTCGCCGGTCCTTCATCTTGTCCTGCTCGGAACCAGGCAACGTCACCTTCTCGTCATGAAACGCCTTAACGTCCGCACCGCAATCAATCATCTGTTCTCTCCAGTTCAAGGTTCACTTGGCGTGCCATCTTGCAGGCCCGGGTTGTACAACAGCCGGCTTGGGTCGGCCGGCGGAAGGCTTTCAAGAAGCGACTTGATCGTGCTGCCATCCCGGCATCCCGGATCGTCACAGGCGCTCTTCGTCAAATCGGCATCCGAGCCTGCCTGTTCAACCAAGCGGTCCATTGCCTCCTCCCGCGTATCGTCGAGCGCCAGGAACGGCATCATGCTTGCCGGCACATCCTTCCGGGGAAACCTGATCGCCTGCACGCTTCTCCCCTGTTTGGAAAGCTCGTTTCCCAAGAGCCGCGCGATATTGTCGTAGGCGAATTCCTGTGCCGAGATCGAAAGGGGCCCCACGTCGGCGCCGAACCGCCACTCAAGGAGCGACCTGTGAACGGCGTCGCCTCGAATGTGTTCACCTACGGGCCGGGGGCATGTCCCCAACGAGAATATTTCGATCGGCTGATCCTCTTCAGCCATCGCCATTGCGTCAGTCAGGGCCACCAGCACGGGGTTGTTTGCCCAGAGACCTCCATCCGCGAAGACCTTGCGGGCGCCTCGATCACTGTTCGGGTCACCAACGTCCGCCAACGATCGAAAGATCGGTGCAGCGCTCGAAGCCATGCAAACATCAACCAACGAGAAATCGTCGTCGCGCACACCGCTGACCGGCGTCCGTTTGAAGACCCAGGACCGATGCGTCGACATGTCCACTGCCGGCACCGATAGGGAAATGCCGCGCTTGTCGAAGACATCAGCCACCGTGATGTCCCCCAACACCTCGGTCAAAGCGGATCGAAGAGCCTGGTCTCCCGCCCGTACGAAGCGCCGCCCACTGAAGGCGCGGTATGCAATGCTTCGATACCCGGTGATGCGATGAGGAAATATCGCCGCCCCGTGTTTTCGATAGAGATCCACGACGCGATCGAGCGGACAACCGACCGCCACGGCGCAAGCGACGATCGCACCCGTGCTCGTCCCGCAAATCAGGTCGATTCCGCGGCCCAGATCCAGCCGCCCCTGACCGGTGCGCTTGGCGTGCTGCGACAGCAGACGGTCAAGAAAGGCCGCCGTGTAGATGCCGCGCATACCGCCGCCGTCCAGGCTCAAAGCCCTGAGAGGGGGTAGAGGGGCTTCGCTCATTGTCGTTGTCTGCGTCCCGCTTGAGACATCCGCACCCGAACCGCGCCGTACGCACCCTCAGGCCACACCGCACGAATCATATGTACGATCATCGATCTGTCAATGTTTGATTTTGACATTTGGCGTTCGATATAGGAGAGTGACATCCTCACGCCGCTTGTAGCGGTTTCTGCCGAGGGAGGAACGAACCATGGATGCGGAGACCTTGGGACGCCGATTGCGCACGGCCCGCGTAGCGCGCGGCCTCAGTCAGCAGGAGGTCGCCCAGGCATTGGGCCTTGCTCGAACGGCCATCACCCAGCTGGAAGCGGGCAACCGGTCAGTCTCGACCCTGGAACTTACAGCACTGTCAGAGCTCTACCTTCGCCCCGTCGCCGATTTCCTTCAGGACCCAGCCGAAGGCGATGACGACGACGTTCTCGTCGCCTTGCATCGCGCGGCCCCCGGCCTTGAGCAAGATCCGGCCACCCCGGAGCAGGTGGCGCGCTGCGTCCATCTTTGCCGGGAAGGCGTGATGCTCGAGCGTCTGCTCGGCGCTGAGCCCCGCTCCGGCCCGCCGAGATACGAGCCGCATATGCCACGTTCTCCAGGCGAAGCTATCTCCCACGGCGAGCAGGCTGCGGAACAAGAGCGGCGGCGCCTCGGCATCGGGAACGCCCCCATAGCCGATGTCTCCGAACTCATCGCCTCTCAAGGCATTTGGGCATCCGGGGTCGCGCTACCGGATGGAATGTCCGGTCTGTTTCTCCGTCATTCCAGTATCGGCCTCGCAATACTTGTCAACTCGACCCATCCCAGGGGCCGAAAGCGCTTCTCCTATGCGCACGAATACGCGCACGCTTTACTGGACCGCGATCGCGACGTTACGATCTCCAGCACCGATAACTCTTCCCAACTGGTCGAAAAGCGCGCGAACGCCTTTGCCGCCGCCTTTCTGATGCCCAGGGGCGGCTTTCGTGACTTCCTGCGAACTCTCGATAAGGGTCTGCCAAGCCGCCTCGATCACGCCATATTCGACGCGGCAAGCGGCGGCCACATCGAGGCGGCACAGCGCCCTCCTGCGCGCTCACAACGCATTACCTACAAAGACAACGCCATGCTCGCCCATCACTTCGGAGTGAGCTATCAGGCCGCGTCCTACCGCCTCAAGAGCCTCAGATACGTCTCCGACAGGGAATGTCGGGGACTCCTGGATCAAGAAAACTTCGGCCGCAAATACCTGAAGGCTCTCAGTATGTTCAGCGAGGTCGGCGAGCCTGAAAGGCGGAGATACTGGGATCGCGAACTCCGAAGTGAAATTGTCCATCTCGCCATCGAGGCTTACCGCCGCGAGGAAATTTCGCGCGGACGCGTCCTCGAAATGAGCAAGATGCTGAGGATCGACCGCGACATTCTACTTAGCCTTGCCGAAGTGGCTCGGGCTAGGTGAGCGTTTCCCCAGAACCTGATCGGCCGGCGATCATCGTCACCGACGCCTCGGTCCTGATCAACTTCCTGCGTATCGACAGGATCGATCTGATCGCCGGCCATTCCCATGCCTTCCTCGCCACCGACCATGTTGCCAACGAAGTGTCGGACCGATATCCCGATCAACAGCGACGCTTCGCTTCCGCGCTCGATTCCGGGACCCTTACCCTTATTCCCGTTGCCGCCGCTGAAGAACTCCGTCTCTTCGCCTCCCTGTCAGCCACCGGACGCCTGGGCGCAGGCGAGTGTTCCGCGATCGCCGTCGCAGTCCAGCGTGGATATTCGTTGGCCATCGATGACCGTGTCGCCAACCGGCTCGCGCGTCGTTTCGCTCCATCGCTCCACATCCTGACAACGCAGGATCTGGTCGTATCGATGATCCGCCAGAACTTGCTTGGCGTTGAGGAAGCCGATCGCATAAAGCGCGAATGGTCTGATCGGCATCGCTTTCGCCTTAATCTCGACAGCTTCGGCGACTTGTTGGAGTAGACTGCGTCGACGTACCGAATCTTGCCTTTTTCCTATCCCGCTAGCTGAATGACCCTAGCCGAACGCGACGGTCGCATCGCGAACATAGCGACATCATTCAAGAAAAAACCTGCTTGCCATCCTCGAACGAACTTATCCCCTGCTGCCTTCTGTTCCTGAGTTCAATCTCGCCCACGTTTTTCAGTTCCGTCCAATACTCGCCATTCAGCCCTTCCGGTCTATATTCTCTAAACCTGTAAATAGCGCTACCCTGATGGCTCGTTCCGCTTCTCGCCCTGTCCTCCATCCTCGGCCTGTTCTCATAAGCTACCGTCAAACGGAACTCCCCCTCAATCTCATCTATTGAATACGCAAACGTTTCGGAACGAGAATCATCTGTAAAAAGCCGCATACAAAGTGACGATGCTGTCTGATCTATTTGTGCGTATCCTTCCACCGGTTTCATTTTCCTGTTTTCGCTCGGATCAATCCGTGCAGGACGAATTGTTACCTTCCACGCCCCCCTTAAGTCCGGCGTCTTCGCCAACAGCTCCTGCAACGGCCACCAGTGCCATACCTTTTTCTGGTACATCCACGACAACCCCATTGCCACGCCAATTGAGCTACCGAAGGGAAGCATGGCCTCCCATAGTGTGTCTGGCAATCCCTTCACAGCAGCCATCACGGCCCACGTCACCGCAGCTACCAGGACTACGAGAATCACAAAGGGACGCTTCATCCTTGTACCGGTCCCAAGATGCAACCATGTTCAAAGCACCAGCCTCTCCCCGATGACCAGAACAACACTCTATCCACGGATTCTACGCGAGACATGGCCAGACCACTGTTAAATGCCGATCCCTTGTTCGGAAACAATGTCCCTTCAAAAGCAGGCGGATATAGCCGGTACGACCAGCCTGTTACCCTGTACTTGTTCTTGGCCGACTCCTGCCCGCACATTATCGCTCCATCGTGAACCGATGGATTAGCTCGTAGCGCCGCTTGAAGTTTCGATACAAATCCACGATCAACTATATGACCGCATTTTGGCAGCGGGTCACGAACCATTGCCGAACAGAAGTCGGGTAGCTTCGGTCCTGTGTAAAACACCATAATCCCAGTATGGACTCTGCTTTCCGAGCACAGCCCATAGAGCAAAGTGCGATCAAAATGTGATATCGAGTTCTCCAAAATAGACATACAATGCTCCCATTGAACTAATTTCGTTAGTTGCGGGACCCATATACCACAAATCTCCGTTCTCTATTCTTCAGCATAGCGGGTCAACCAACTCTACGCCCATACCGTTGTCCATTTATTGTGGCGCGTCTGTTTCTCCACGACCTTCTTGCCTCATATGCAACCAACCGTCTACGCGGGCCGAGGAGCCGGCATCAACCTCAAGGCGCGGCTCCATTCCCACCAGTATAGCGATCCGCGCAGCGCGGTCGCCGTCATCGTGCCGTAACCAGCCGGTTTCCACATCCAGACGCCGCCCGACCCCTTCGGTCGATGCCGCCAGCCATCCGGCCGCGGAAGCGCGGTGTGCCAAGCCCAGTGCATACGAGCCACTATCCTCTCCGCCGCCATCTCATCCGTCCGCTTACCTTTGCACTCGTAGCGTTTTCTCGTTCGCCAGAACCGTGTTGGTCCTCCTCCCAGACATACTCCATGATGGAAATGGTCTCCAGCACCCGGCCCTCCAGCACGACCTTCGGCATTCCCGCGAAGGTCTTCCAGTCGCCGTTTCGGGCGCCTTTCAGCACATGCGAGCCCCACTCACCAGGTTCGTTACCACGGCGTGTATCCAGCACGCCGACCGGGAAGTAGCCTCCTCCGCCGGCCCGTCGCCAATGCCCCGCGCCGGACACACTTCAGTTCATGCGACGCGATATCCGGTCACGGAGGTCGGGTGGGGACGACGCGGAGAGATAACGCCTGCCATCGGAGGTAAGGCTCCGCCCGCCGGGTCCGACGCGGATCAGGTCGAGACGAGTCAGATATTCCGACACGATCACGAAGTCGGCCCGGTTGGAGATTCCGAGCGCACGGCGAATCTCCTCCTCCGCCGAGGCACCGCGGGTCCGCAGCAGCTTGAGATATTCCACATGTTCCGAGGTAAGGCCGTTGCGGTCGATGCCATGCGCATCTTCAAACCACCGCGCCACAGCAGCCGCGTTCATCAGGCCCGCCACTTCTTCCCTGGTCGGCACCCGCCCCAACCTGTGCTCCGCCGTTCCGTAGAAGCTCGCGACCAGCGGCTCGAGAATGTTAACGCTCGGCCGTGGGCTGCACTGCATGCGCGCCGCAATCTCAATACAGGTCTCGCGACTGAGACCCGTTTGCCCGAGCGTCTCCACGGAGCGGAGCCAGACGATCCCGGCCATCTCCTCAAGCGTGTAGGAGCGCAAGATCGTCTTATCCGGCCGGCTCTGGAACGCCTCCGAGAGCCTGCCCGGATCCGTGGTCGCGAGAAGGAACACGACGTCCTCGAAGCTGTAGACCACATTTCCGATCGTGGTGCTGCGCCGCTCGTCTAACGCGCTGAGCAGCACCGTGGAAACCGGGCTCGCGACCGCATGCACCTCGTCTATGAAGATCAGACAGGGGGCGACCGTGACCTCTCCCGCTGCGTCCGCCGGCGCCTTGCCGGCCTCCACCAGTCGCTCCACGATCATATCCGGCCGGCGAAGATCGGCGCCATTGAACACCATCGGTTCCAGCTGAAGCAGTCGTTCTGCAATCCTGCGGGCGAGCGTCGTCTTGCCAACGCCGGCAGGCCCAACGAACAACTTGTCCAAGAACCTCTCGCCCCAGCCCCTGGCCTTGCGCGCCTGATTGTCGAGTTCCTGGGCGATTTCGTACTGTCCGACCATTCCCAGCGCGTTCACCCGCGGCGGCCAGACCGATCCCGCGTTCAACGCTCCTCCTACAACCGCTTCATTCGCGCGATTGACCGCCGCCGAGGTCGTCGACGCCTCCGTCGCGCCCCGACGCTCCCTCCTGGCCGCCGCATCGGCACCGGTCGAGGACGGCTCATCCTTGCCCCTTTCGGTTGCCGTTCCCCTGGTCCCGCCACCATCCCGCGGTTCCGAAACTGGTCCGGAAGCATGGTCGGTCGTCGATGCCGACTCTTCACCGGCCGAACACCGCCCGCCGCTGTCTTCTCCATCCGCAGCATCGCCGTCCGGATCCGCATCTTCCAGCGGAGCCTCGGTTACGAAATCGTTGCCGAACAGCGCCTCCGCCGCCTTCTCGGTTATCGTCCTGACCGAGATCGGGATTTCCCTCCCCCCGAGCGGCCTCGCCCCGGCCGGCTCCGTCGACCGCAGCTTCACGATGACGACCTCACCGTCCACCCTGACGACCGGCGGTTCGGGACCGTCCCCGAACAGGTCCTTGAGCAGCGGCCCCCAGATCCTGCGCTGGGCGACGTCTTCCTGCTCGGCGCCCCAGCGGCTTGATGCCGCCCTCACCAAGACCTCCTTCAGCATCTCCGAGCGCGGCGCCGCGAACGGCCCCGACCCCCCAACCGCGCTCGACACTACCGCCGCCGTCCGTTCGATCTGGTCTGCCGCGTGGCCGATCAGCACCGTCTCGTCGGAGAGGACCGGTTCCCCGGTCGTCTTGACTTCGATACAGGTGATCCGGAACGACCCGTCCGACCCTCGACGAATCGCAATCAGATCGCAGCGCCTGCCGTCGCCCGCCGGGCCCAGCTTCAGCCACAGGCGCGCGACCGGCCCGTCGACCGAGGCGACCAGCGCATGCCGATCCTCACTTCTTACACGCCGCGCCGCGAGCAACATGCCCACAAACCCGAGCACCGACGCATTGTCCGGCAATCCGGATTGCTTCTTGATCATGTCGAGCAGCCCGGCGCCGACCAGGTTCACGCCCTGCCGCAGAACGTGGCCCAGCCCCTCATCCGTGATCGTGAGATTGCAGCTCCTGAACGCGGCATACATCAACGTCGACAGCCGACCGTAATCCGCCGCACTCAGCAGCACCTGGCGATGCCCTTCCCTGCGTTGCAGGAGGCGGATGGACGTCATGCCGTTTTCCGGCGGCAGAGCGCGATCTGCAAGCAGGACCCAGTGTGCCGGCGCTCGCTCTCCTAGAAGCAGTCCGTCAATCGTCGAGCGCAGCCGGTCCGCATCCGCCGAGGCGACCATCGTGCTGTCCCGCTGCTCCTGTTCGAACTCGTGGATCATCATCACGAAATCCGAGAACGGCGGTTCGCCGGGGTGCGGACTCAGGCTGATATCGCCCAGCATCCGATCGACCATGATCTCGTTGCGCACGCAGAACGGACTCATCGGCAGCAGGCGCTCGACCCGCCTGCGCCTGACCGAGATCGCGGACTCGTCGAAGATCGCAACCAGGTGCTGCGGACGTTTCGACAGCACCTCCCGCACCAGCCGGTCGAGGCTTTCATGGGGATCGCTCGCTACACGCAGATCGAGCCGGCCGGCGGAGACTTGCTCATAGACCAGGTCCTGCGCTCCGCCTTCGAGGGTCGACGTCGCCGTCAGTCGGTCCCGGTGCCCGGCCGTGGCGACGACCGTCACTTCGAGGGCGGGAAGACGTCCGCCGGTGTTTCGCCGTTCATTGAGGAATTTCGTCAGCCGCTCAAGCAGCCGCGCCGGCTCGGGCGGATTGACCAGCGTCAACCGGAGCGGGCGGGGATGGTTGGGGTAGAGCATCACGAAGTGATCGAGCGCGAGGACCAGCGTCTCCATGCCGTCGGCGCTGCTGATCGCGTTGTGCAGGTTCTCGAACGTCGCGAGGCCGCAAATCCTGTTGGCGACCGGAAGCAGCTGGTTGAGCCCCCGCCCTTCCGGCGTAGCCCCGGTCCTTATGACGCCGACAAAGCGTTCCGGACGGCGCAACTCCTCGATGACGACCTTCCTGTCGCTCTCGGATAAGGGGCCTGCACGCGAGAGATCGCGGAGAATTTCCCCGAAACGCTGGTAGCGCCACAGATGCAGCGGATGCAGCGGCAGCATCACCGCCTTGGCGCTGAATCCACCGTCCAGACCCGTAATCCGGATCTGCACCAGATCGAGCGACAGAAGAGCGTCCAGCGTCGCCTGCGCCCACTCAGGCGACTGGTCCCAGACTGCCCGGTAATTCTGTTGGATCGCCTTGTAGAGCTCGGTCGCCACCGCGAGGTAGCGCCCGCACCCATCCCGCGTTTCGGGATGGGTGTCGAGCCATTCGCGAGGATGGATGAGAAGCGGGCCCACCCTCTCCGCAAGCGAGGCGCGCGCGGCGACGAAATCACGCCACATGGATATTATCGGGCGCGGCCGGGCTTCTGCGACAGCATCCACGTCATCCCACCCTTCGAGCAGTGCCTCGATCGAGTATGAGACCCCGTTGTGCTTCCAGATCGAGTCCGGGTCCAGGAATAGGGGATTGAACTCGGCATGGCGGGCAAGCGCCTGCGGCAGGTCACCGATGTCGGTCTCAATGAGCCCGCCGAAGCGATCCACGCCACAGAAGGCGGTAACCCAGTCGATGACTTTGGGGTCGACCTGCTCTTCGAGCCGGGCCACCCCCTGGCTGGTTTCCTGACTGGACGCCAGCCGGTCCCCGTTCTGCCCGAATTCATCCCACGCCGCTTCGAGGGCGTCGCCGATGGCCGCGAGGTCTTCATCGCGCCCCTCCAGCAGCGCGTCCACCGCCATCTCGTGCAGTCCGGATTCGTCCTCTTCCTCGACGCCGCCGCCCTCGTTGTCGTTTTTGTCCGAAACGTCCGTCTCGTCCGCCTCCGAGCCGGGGATCGGTGGCGGATCGGCGGGAAGTTTCACGAGACGATCCGCATCCGCCAGCGTCAGCCCGGCGTCGGGCTCGCCGCGCCGATGGGCTTCCAGCCGGTCCAGTGCCCGGGTCACCAGCTTGGCCGTCTCTACGTCACGGTAACGCGTCGCGCGCTCACGCCGCTGCCGGATGTCCCCCGGCGACATGATGGTTACGCGTTCCCCTACACGCAGATTGTGTTCGAGCCGCTTGCCCAGATCGTCCGCTTCGAATAATTGCGGATCGCGGAGCAGTCCGAGAGCGGGAAGAACGTCGCGCGGCCTGCCGATCGCCTCGTCGCGTCCCTCGCTCCATTCGGCGAGAAAGGCTGCGACACCCTCCAGGGACCGAACCGACCCCAGCCCCCGCGCCTGACCCAGCTTCTCCAGCAACGCTCGGTGCTGTGGCGTGGCCGTGTATTCGGATGCGTTTTCCGCCCAGCCCAACAGAATGGCCGCGAGCTCTCCCGAAGAGGCGCGGGAGAAGAAGCGCAAGCCATGCACGCCCGAATTGTAGCCGCGCGCCAGCACGACGATCCTCGGATGCCGGTCGCGATCGTTGCGCCACTCGGTGGCGACATGGAGATCGAGCGTCACCCCGGCCAGCGCGCCGAGGCCATTCGCATCCGCGAGTGCCCGCACTTCCTCTTCTGTCGTCTCGAATCCGACCAGCGCCAGCGAAAAGCGCCCGGCCGGCAATCCTCCCTCCGAAAGCGCCTGAAGCAGGCGCGGAATGTCGAACTCCGGAAGTCCCTCTCGTGCGAAATCGTTTTCTTGGTCCAGCCGCGAGAGGATCCAGACCGCCAGGGCCTCGCTCACCAGCGATGTTGCGGTGCGCGCCATCTCAGATCGCCTCTTCCGCGTCAATTGCGACCAGCGTCAGCCCGTCCGATGGCTCTACCGCCAGACCCAGTCTCACCAGCAGCGTTTGGAACGCATCCGCGTTCGGTCGCAGATCCTCGTCGTGATCGAGGGGCCCGAAGCGGTTTGCACGCAGAACGTCGACGTCCGATGCCTGGGCACCGACCAGGATTGACCAGACACTTCTGAGTTGCGCTGCAAATGCCGGCAGGGTCAGCACCTGGCCCTCATCAAGCAGGCTGTACGCAAGCACCCGAAGCGTGTCCGCTTGTAGCTCGACATGCTTGTGCTTGGCGACCGCGGAGCGGGGTTGCACGATGCCGATCCGCACGCCCAGGTCCCGAAAGTGCTCATCCAGAACCTGACGGGCTTCCGCCGAGCCGGCGAACACATTCCAGTCGTCTTCCTCGATCCCCGAGCCGTTGGACGCTGTAAAGGCCCGATCATAGCTTGACGAAAAAAGGTCCAGCGCCCGCGCGTAGGTGGCCCGGCTCTGCGCGCGGATCCTGGAATTGCGTCCCTGCAGCGCGTCGACCAGCAGCAGCGGTGAATCGCTTCCTTGGCGCATCATGTAGGCAAACAGCCAGCAGCAGAGCCCCAGCACCATGTAGCGCATCGAATAGCTGGATCGCAGCCGTTCCAGATTCGCGGCGAGTTGGCCTATTGCAACGGTGCAGTCCTCCATTTCCGATCCAATCCGCGCCAGCCTTCCCGGCAAGATCGCACCGTAGAGTTCGTCGTGCCGATCGCACCATTCCTCCTCCGCGTCGTCGAGCAGCGGCTCGCCGAACGCGGCCAGCGGCGGCGGCGGAAGCTCCAGCAGCCGTTCGATATTTCCGAGCGCTCTCCGTCCCTCGGCGCTGGCTCCCAGGACCGAAACGACGAAGCTTCCCGAATAACCGTGGTTTTTCGACCGGTCCGAGATGTACCTGGTCGAGGGGGCACTGTAGTCCGCGCCGAACGTCGAATAGGGCGGGAAGACGGCTGCCAAGGCCGAACCGTCGTTGTTATATGCCGCGTTCAAGTGCGCGCGAAGTGTGCGGAACGACTCCAGGTCGACCGACGGGTCCAGTTTCTCAAGATCGACCAGCCGGGAATGAAGCCGATCGGACGGGTATTCGTCCTGAACGCTCCGCTTGTCCCTCGGCGCCGTCTTCGGAACCGAGGCCTTATTCAGGTATTCGAGCCGGTAATAGCGGCCGGTCAATGCAAGAAGAAAACTCGTGGCGAAGTGAACCGGCTTCATGCGATAGGGCTGGTATCCGAGGATGGCACCATGCACCCGGCGCTCGGCAGCCGTGTCCGCCTTCCTCTGCGCCGCCGTTCGCTTTGCCTTAGCCATAGCGGCGCACCCGTTCGAAGCGGCTTCTGTCCGCGCTGAGGTTTACCTGGATCAGCTCCAGGTTCTCCAGGTGAACCGACCAGATGCTGTCTCGCGCCCCGACCGCCCCGGCACCGAGCTCCTGGAGGAAGGCGTCCAGGCGGTGAATGTCGCGCTCCGGAATCAGCTTCCGCGGCAGGCCGCGCGCCAGCCGGCGGAGCGTCCGCCAGAGCGGAAAGTCGATCCTCAGCCGCGGCGTTCCCGGGTGCCCGTGCGCAGTCAGCGCGATATGGTCCGGACGATATTCGAAGCACGTCTCCAGCCGCTCCGGCAGGCGCGGCACTTCCGTTACGAATTGTTCCGTGGGGACGCGTTCGGCGGCGACGAAGGACCGGGACGGTTGCTCGTGAAAGCGGTGACCGTTCCACAGATACAGGTGCTGATCGCGCGACTCGAAGCGGACTGGGCAGTAGGCCGCGTTGATGGCTTCGACCAGGCTTGTGACAAGCGTCCGGCCCGAGCCCCCATCCCCGTCCAGAAGCCGTTCGAACTCACCCGCATCCGCGTCGGCCAGCTCGAACGCCTCCTCGCCCTTCTCGTGCTCGAAATAGAAACGGCGCTTGAGCGCAGCAAAATCCTCCCACTCGAGCGTCGGATGCGGCGCCGGCAACGGCGCGCGCAGCGCCCATCCGCCGCGCACTGCGGGCGCACGGGCGTCGAGCGCGGCATCCCATATCGGATGGCTGCATTTCGCGGGATCGACCGCCTGCAGGGACTCCGTCAACTCGAAGCGCTCGTCGCGACCGAACAGCGCCTCCGAATACCAGTCCGCACGCTGATACGCGCCGCGCTCCCCCCGACCGAACACCATCCGAGCAAACAGGATCCACAACTCGCGCACCGTGGCGCGATGGCCCAACGCCACCAGCCGATCGGCCAGGGCCCGCAATCGCTCACGCACCCGGGGATGAGAAAGAAGCTCTACATTCCGGCGGGCGGCCGATTCTTCCGGGCGCGCCAGCGCTGCCTTCAGCCCATCGTCCGCCAACAATCTGTCCAGCATGGTCTCGAAGAATTCCGCGCTCAGCGGGTTTCGCAGGCTGAGATCGATCACCACCACGTCGCCGGCGGCGCACTCGGACCGTTCCCCCTCCCCGTAGGCCAGACGGTGCCGGCATTGCCGCCCCACCTCCGCCATATGCGGGGCCGACTTACCCGACATTCTCAACTGGTAGAACGGGTATTCGTTCGCGGCCAGGCAAAACGGCTGCCCCGCTTCCACGGCCGCGCGCCACTTGTCGAGGACAGGACGCGGATCATCGTCCACCATCTCAGCGGTCGCGTCTTCGACCACGACTGCGCCGGCACTTTCGAGATCGCGCTTCACGCGCCGCAGCAAGTGCGTCTTGCCGTCCCCGGCATTCCCGGTGACGACGACGCTCCCACCCGCCCGCACCCGTTCGACGACGAAACGCTCGATCCCGCCAGCAACGTGCAGCCGCTCGAAATCCTCTTCCGTCAACGCTTCCGCGGTCGCTTCCCTGCCCGCTGCGGCAAGGGTGCGCCACAACCTGGCGCCGTCATCCGCGACCACCGGGCTGCCTTCTCCCTTGCTCATGGCCCGGCTTCTCCGACCATCTGTTCTCCCGCCTCCCCCAGGGGTACGAAACCGTCGCGCGGCAGAGCAGCCATGCTGGGCCCGTGACGGACCCGGCTTGCGAGCCAGCGCCGACGCCAGAAGGCGGCAATGCGTTCCGTAGCGTCCGCATAGGCGTCCGGCGCCGCGACATAGCCCGGCAGCTCCTCAACGCGTTCCTGCAGCCACTCCCGCGCCGTCGGAAAGAGCGGGGCGCCGTAGATCAGGCGGTGATGACGATGCTGGATCAATTTGTCGGGATCGAATCCCAGCCTGCGCAGTCCCATCTTCACCTTGCGAAGCTTCGGACTCGTTCCTTCCCCGAAGACACTGTTGACCTCCCTGAAATCGTGTTCGCGGGCGAGGAAGGCGTCGATCGCGCGGCTCGTGTCGGGCGAAAACTGTATCGTTCCAAAGCCCGAGGTCTGACCGATCGCGTCATAGCTGATCTTTTCCTGGTCCGGCGCGATCGTCCCGGCCGGTAGACGCAACCGATTGTACTGGCTGGACCCGTGGACGTAGAGGCTGGTCGTGCCGAGATAGACCAGCGCGTTATCGCGGATCACCGGTCGATTCTTCATCTGCGACGAGATGATCGACGGACCCGAATAACGGCGCCGATAGTCGACGCCTATCTGCGGGCTCAGCATCAGCAGCGCAACCAGCTTGCCGCCAAGAATTCGATTGTAGGGCGCGATCGCGCCGCAGGTCGTGATTTCAAGCAGGTTGGCACCGGCCCGTCGCCCCTTCAGCGCCTCCAGCACGATGTTTACCGCACCTCTTACCTTGTCCTTGCCAAGCGCCGCAGAGGCGCGTTCGGGATCGGTGAGTTCGTCCCGGTGCTCGGCGATGGCGAGCCGGGCCGACAATAGACGCGACAATGCGGAAGCCCGCTTCCTCGCCACGAGCTGCTTGCGGGCAGTGTGCATGCGCGCGTCGACCGACGCCTTCGCCTCCAGCCGCAGAATGTCGTCATCCACCGGGGGCGCCGTTTCATCGTCCCAGAGATCGGCCTCGAACCGATCCCGAGAGGACCCGGCAACCTCCCTCAGCAGAGTCTCCCGCAACTTCGAGAATTCCTGCCCGCGCCGCGCGAGCCGGCGGATCACCGCATCCTCGGGAGCAGCGACTTCCGCCGCCGTCACGAGGTTGGTCCAGTCGATTTCCGCGAGCGACGTCTCGATCTGGCGTTCGAGCCATTCGACTTCCTCTTCCAGCGCCGCCTTGCCCCTCGCCGCCGCATCGATGAAGCGTTCGACGATCACCACAATGTGCCAGCCGATGTACCGCTCGCGCGGCTCCCCCATTTCGAGAGGACAATTGTTGAGCGCGGCGATGCCGATGACCGGGTGCGCCGGATGCGCCCCGTCCCTCACGAGGTAAAGCAGCTGCCGTCCCGGCGTGGTCACCTGGGGGATCGACCAGCTGTACCGGAAATAGCGCCAGATCTCCCGAAGTCGGCGTCCCGTGGCCGGATCCACGCTCCTGTCCGCCTCCTGAAGATAGGGCTTGATGGCGTCGTCCAGCGCCGCCACCCGTTCTTCACCCTCCAGCGCACATGCCGGCGCCAGTCTCGCCGCCAGCTCGGCTCCGTCCGCCATGAGCAACCGCACGCTGCGTCGCCCATAACGGTCTTCTCCTTCCATCCGGGTGATGAAGTCGACTACGGCGGGATGCCGCTTTTGTTCATCGACGACGGGCTGCAGCGCACCGCGCAGCATCTCCTTGCTGGCCACGATCTCTTCTGTCGGTCGTCTGCCCGCCCGTTCCTTGCCTTTCTCCAGTGCAAACCCGTAGCCTTGTTCGACGATACGCCAGCCGAGCCGCGCGAGGTCGGTGAGAACCCGGACACACGCTTCATAGGCCAACGCATACTCTTCGCCACACCTCGCCGATCGGCACCAAGCTATCTCTTCTTCCAATGCGCTACCCATATCCCTCGCGTTGCGCATGCGCTGGGCGCAGGCAAGTTTCGTGGCAAACGCATGGAACCGCTCCGCGGATTCTCCATCCAGGGGCGGAAAAATCGGTACGATCATCAGTCCGCAACACTCGGGGACGACCGCAATCTGCCAACCACAAGTGAATTGAGGACAACCGCTCGCCCCCTATGGGCTTTCCAGGAAGAGTCCCGCATCGCCGTCTCGCCGTTTACGATCCTTGCCCCGACAGGCCCAATGCAATTTCCGTGTTATCGGCCATCTTGCCAGAACTCGCGCCCATACTCGGCCGTCAATCCTATGACCCCGTTTGAGTGCCCCCTCAAAAATGCGCCCCAACCGACCTCTTCCTCATCGCACCCAAGCCATCCATATTCAATCCCTCCACCCGCCGCGTCTCCACCAGTTATCGGATATTGACGCCTGAAGGGTCCGCACGACGCCTCGGTCAGTCCCTTGCCGCCCCGTCGATCGCTCCCGGCTTCCGTTCGCTCTCGACGATGCCGCTTGCCAGCACCTCGATCTGCTTCTTCAGCCCGGCATCTTCCGTGGGCCTGGCCCATTCCGAGGTCTCGCCTCGCCGATGATCCCGTAGCGCCGCAAGCTCCGGTTCCTCGAAGTTCCAGAGAAATGTGTACAGCTTGTCCACGATTTCGCGCATCGTCCGGTCCATCTCGGCGGCGTCCATGCGGGCCGCGCGCTGCCATGGAATGATCCGTCCATCGGCGTCCACGACCACGACATCCGAATAGTCCCCCGTCCTGGTGACCGGCGACTCGCCTTCCGTCAGTTTTCCCAGCTTCGAGTCCGCGACGCACATCAGGCCCATCATCTTCGCCATGCTGGCGGTGCCCCGCCGCGCCATTGTTTCGCTGACCATCTCGATCTCCCGGATTTCGCGACGCCGGGTGTTCTGTTCCGAACTCCCCGGGTCTCCCGACCTGTCTAGCCCGGCCGCCCCGCCGTGCGCAACGCCGGGCCGGGCGTGAATCGCATCGTCCGCCGCGCGAATTCCGCTTCCCCGACCGGCCAGCAGGTCGGGGAAGGTTTCCGGCGACCTGGCCGTCCCCGCCGCCTCTGGACAGCGACCGTGCGCTCCCGGATGGTCACAACCCGATTCACGACACCGCAACGGTCTCCCGCCGCCGACGCGCGATGCGGCGGCCGGAGGTGGCGGGCGGCCTTTCCCGGGCGATCCGGAGGGCCGGGAGGCGGTCCTCCGCGCTACCGCCGGGGAGACCGCCGCCATAGCCACCAACATCACCGAAGAGCACCGTCGCGCCTTCGACGCGCTGAAGAGCGGGCGCTACGACAATTTCTGCCTGTTCTCCTGCTATGTCGACGGAGAGCTGGGCGGTGCCGTCGTCGATGCCATGGACGAGCTGCACGAGAACGACATCGCGGCCTGTGGCTACTACCACCACACGCGGCCCGAGCCGGTGTCCATTCACCGGCGCTGGCCGGACCCGCGCCGGCTCGGCTGGTTCGACGCCTTCCGTCTTGCCTGGACCCGCATCGCGGACGGCGGGCCGCGCCGCCGATGACCCTTTCCCGACCCTGACCGCACCGTCCGAGGAGAATCGCCATGCAGACCGTCCATCCCTCGCCCGAAGCCGTCCGCCTCGCCATGGCGCGCATCCGGCGCGCCGTCGACGCCCAGGGCGGCGACTGTGTGGCCCCCATGGACTGGGGCATCGTGCGCCGCGACGGCTGCCGCACGATCGCCTGCCATGGCGGCTGGTATGCGCTCGGCCGCCTCATGGACAGCGTGGCGGTGAGCTGGCGGCGCGATGCCGACTTCCCGCTGGACGATGCCGGTGAGAGCCTAATGGCCACCCGGCCCGACGGGTCGACGACGCCGGTGATGTATTTCGAGGGCGGCCATGCGCTGGCACGCGATCTGGGGTTCATGAACGCGCCCGCGCTGAAGGGCTGGGCGGAGCGCCATCCGGAGATCTGGGGCTGCCGCCACGGCGAGCGGATGTTCGCCGGCGACGGGGCCATGGCGTTCGGCAGACCGGCCCATACCCCGGTCCGCGTAAGCGAGATCGTGGACTGGTGGCTCGCGGTGGCAGACCGGCTCGATGCGGCGATCCCGGTCCATCGCGACCGGGCGGACGCGCTTGCCGCCCTCGCACGCCACGATCTCTCGGCCCTGCCGGGCATCGAGATTGAGCCCTCTGCGGACGGCTGGCGCCTGGTGCTGCGGCCGTATCCCGACAGCCTGTTGCCGGTTCGGAACGGATGACCTTCCGCCGCGCGCCGGCCGGCTCCTGCACCGCTCCCGGACCCGTCGCTGTCCACCGTCCGCGCATGGGCGTCGCCCAGAGGTCGTGGGGAGCGATGCGGCGGTTGCGCGAAGCGGGGTCCGGAGGGTCCCGCGCCGCCTGCAAGCAACCATCCGTGGAGACTGGCATGAACTTCATCGCCCCCAGGGCCGAACCGCTCATTCGGGAGATCCCGCTGAGCCGGCTCGCGCTCGCCCCCAAGAACGTCCGCAAGACCCCGCCCGATCCTCGGGCCGACGCCGAACTCAAGGCCTCGATCGCCGCCCTCGGCCTGCTGGAGAACCTCGTCGTCCGCGCCGATCAGCCCGGCGAGAACGACGCCGAGCGTTTCGCAGTGGTCGCCGGCGGGCGCCGCCTGAAGGCCATGCAGGCGCTGGTCGAGGACAAGGTGTTCGACGCCGACCACCCGGTACCCTGCCTGGTCAAGGCCGACGCCGAGCCGGCCGAGCTTTCGCTGGCCGAGAACGTCATCCGCGTGCCGATGCACCCCGCCGACCAAGTGGTCGCGTTCACGAAGCTGGCCGACGCCGGGCAGTCGGTCTCTGCGATCGCGGCGCGGTTCGGGGCCTCCGAACGCATCGTCGAGCAGCGCCTGCGCCTCGGCAACGCCGCGCCGGAGCTGCTGGACGCCTACCGGGCCGGCGAGATCGACCTCGAGGTGCTGAAGGCCTTCGCCGTCACCGCCGACCGGGAGCGTCAGATGGCGGTCTGGGAGCAGGTCGCGGCCCAGAACTACCGCCCGTCCGCCTGGCAGGTGAAGCGCCTGCTGACCGAGGAGCGGGTGCCGGGCGGCACCGCGATCGCCCGCTTCGTCGGCGTCGAGGCCTATGAAGCCGCGGGCGGCGCGGTCATGCGCGACCTGTTCGCTCGGGACGACGAGAGCGGCGTCTGGTTCGAGGACCCGGTGCTGCTGGCGAAACTGGCGACGGAGAAGCTTCAGGCGGCTGCCGACGAGCTGGCGACCCGCTGGAAGTGGGCCACGGCCATGGCGGAGGTCTCGTGGGACGACACCGCCCGCTATGGGCGCATTGAGCCGCAGCCCGGCACGCCGACCGACGAGGAGCAGGCGGAGATTGCGAAGCTGGAAGCCCGGCAGGCCGAACTCGCCGAGCTCGACGACGAGCAGTGGACGGAAGAGCTGATCTCGGAAGCCCAGGCCATCGAGACCCGCCTCGACGAGATCGAGGGCGCCGTCGAGGCCCGCGCGGTGTTCCGCCGCGAGGACCTCGCCATGGCGGGCTGCATCGTCACCGTCGGTCATGACGGCGCGATGCAGGTCATCCAGGGGCTGGTGAAGCCCGAGGACATGCCGAAGCCGGAAGAGACAAGCGAGGCGGGATCGGAAGCCGGCAACGGCCCTAATGCCGCCACTCATGGCGTCCACACCGCCCGTACGTCGGTTTCCACGCCGATGGCGCCGCCGCCCGACCGCGAGGCGGAGGCGCGCAAGGAGGCCGGCGTCGGCATCGGCCTTGCCGACGATCTGCGGCATATCCGGACCGCGCTCATCAAGGCGTATCTCGCCGGGGACTTCGACGCCGCCTTCGACCTCGTGGTGTTCCAGATGGGGCGCTCGGTGTTCACCCATGGATATACGCCGCACGCGCTCGACATCGCGGTGCGCGAGACCGCCGACCGGCCGACGACGCGGATGAACGACGAGGACTTCGCGGACTGGTCGCCGGGCGAGGCGATGCTTGAGGACCGCTCCGGCCTGTCCATGGATTGGCTGGAGATCGAGAACGACGGCGAGTCTTTCACGGCGCTGCGGGCGCTGCCGCAGTCCGAGAAGCACGCGCTGTTCGCGGCCTGTGTGGCGCGCACGGTGAACCCCCAGCTCGCCTTCGAGCCCCAGGCCCGTCCCGAGCTCGAAGCCACCGTCGCCCGGCTCGACATCGACTTCGCGCAGCATGTCCGTCCGACGGCGGCGATGTTGTGGTCGCGCATCGCCAAGGCGCGCATCCTCGACGTCGCCCGCACGGTGTTCGGCATCGCCTGGGCGTCGGCCCGCGCGAAGAGCCGGAAGCCGGTGCTGGCCGAGGCGATGGAGGCCGCCTTCGCGGCGGGAGACAGGCCGGTGAGCCTGAGCGCCGGCATGCACGCGGCGGCGCTGGCCTGGACGCCGCCCGGTTTCGCTGCCTTCGACACCGGGCGCATGGGCGACGGTGCGGAAGCGCCGGAACCGGCCGCTGACACGGCCAAGACCGTGGACAATCCGGCTGATCCGCCGCGCAGGACCTCGGTTGTCGAGAGTATCGAGTCGCCGGACGTCACGGCACGTCGGGCCAAGGCCCTCGCCGCCCGCGCCGACGGAGACGGCCACCCCGCCGAAGCGGAACTCACGGAACCGGCCGCCGGGTCTGGGACCGTGGAGGCTACGCCGGAACCGGAACCGTCGGAGGGCGACGGACCGGATACCGGCAATGGCGCCGTCGGATCCGCGCCCGAACCGGACGAGGTCGGGACCGGGACCGACCCGGAGACCGCCAACCACGGCGACGGGCCGGAGGATGGACGCTCCGAGCCGTCCATCGCCGACGCCATCGACGCGATGAATGCGGTTCCCACCGCCGACGGCGGGCCGCGCGTCATCGTGCATGGTGTCGGCGCCGCCAACGGCCACGATGCGCCGCCTGACCCGCTGGAGATCCCCGAGTTTCTCCGCCGCGTCCAATAGACGGCCTAGGCCTCGCCAGAACGCCCCGCCCGGCACCCCTCGCCTCCGCCTCGGGGGCCGGGGCAGGCGGGCGGGGCGTTTCCGTTTCCGCAATTCCATGGAGGTCCGTCCATGACCCGGACGATCCGCGCCCGCATACACGAAACCGCCGTGAAGCGGGTCACCCGCATCTATGCCGCCACGCTGGCCGACATCTTCGCCGAAACCTTGCAGAACAGCCGCCGCGCCGGCGCCACGCGTATCCACATCGCGGTTGTCGCGCTTGCCGACGGTCCCGCTGACGACGCCTCGGACACCGGCGAAACCGCATACACCGTCACCGTTTCCGACGACGGCGCCGGTATCGCCGATCCTGCCGTGCTGCTGAGCTTCGGCGAGAACGGCTGGGACGACGCCCTTGTCCGGCGCGAGGACGCCGCCGGCTTCGGTTTCGCCAGCCTGGCGCGCCGCAACTGCACCGTCTCGTCCAAGCCGCGTTTGCCGGACGGGGAGACATTGCCCGGCTGGCGCGTCGAGCTGGAACCCGAGCATTTTCTCGGCGAGACCGATGCCGAGGTTCATGCCGACGATGAGGCGCCGTATCCCTGTGGGACGTCGATTTCGTTCGAGGCGACCGAGGCCGCCCCCGCGATCCGCAACGCGGCCGAGAACGCAGCCCGGCACTTCCCGCTGCCGGTCATCTTTGACGATCGCACCCGAGACGACACCGCCGGCCCGGAAGAACTGCCGCGCCGGGCCTTCCTCCACGGCGCGGTCCATGCCGAGCCATGGCGGGGTCTCGTCTTCGGAGCCTTCAAGAGCCGCCACAATGGTTACAGGGACCCCGACCTCAATTTCTTCGGCCTCACCCTGACCGCCGGCCTGCCCACGGTCGAGACCGTCCACGGCGCGACCTGGAGCGTATTGGCGGATGTGGACGACTGCCCGGACCTCGAACTGGTCCTGCCGGCCCGCAAGGAGGCGGTCGAGAACGCCTTCCTCAAGGAAATGCGCGACGCCGCGCGGTTGGCGGTCTACCGCGCCATGGCGGCCGATCCCGACCCGCGTCCGGCCTTCGAGGACTGGAGCCGGGCGCGCGAGGCGGGCATCGACATCGCGCCCCCGCCGGCTCTGCTGCGGCCCTGGCGGCCTTCCATGGCCGAGGCCGACTACTGGCGCGACTCGGCCAGGCCGACGGAGGCCGGCCACGGCACCCTGGTCATGATCTGCGACCCGGAACCGCCGGAAGCCCAGGCGCTCTGGCGCGCCGCCGAACGGGACGGTTTCGCGCCCCGCCTGTTCGAGGCCGACCGCCGGCTCGAAGGTTACGGCTGGTATGACGGGCTCGATCGGACGACGGCCGTCTCCATCCTCGCCTCGGGGGACGGCGAATGGATCTGGATCGAAGACTGGCCCCGGCCGGAGCGGGCTCGCCCGGGAGCGGCGCGGCTGCCGTCCAGGCCCGCTGCCCTCCGCATCCAACTCACGGTCCGCCCCGCAGCCGGATGCTGCCGCACGATCGACATTCCGGCCGACATGGCGTTCGCCGGCGAGGCCTGGTCCCACATCGACGACGCCCTGCCGCTGGTCGCGCAAGACAGCGCGCTCCAGCCGCACGAGCTGGCCGCGCTGCTCCGCGCCGGGTTCTTCTCGCCGTCGGACGACATCGAGGCGGACAGCTGGGAGACCCAGCGCGACCGCTTCGACGAGGACGCGCTGCACCTGGCAACCCGTCTGCTGCTATCCGACGACGAGGCCTGCCGGCAGTCCATCACCGAGGCGGTGCGGCGCGAGCTGATGTGGTTCGTGCCCGGCGACCGCGCCGTCGACATCCACATCCGCCGGCCCGACGTGACCGTGACCCTCGGCGCCTGACCGGCCGCCGGCCCGCCGCCATCCCATCCACCCCGAAGCCGTTCCGGCGCCGCCGCGCGCCGGGACCGCTCGCAATCACGGGAGACCGCAGCCATGAAGCTCGCCATCATGCCCGCCGCCTGTCCCTCCGGATCGGTGTCTGCCTGCCCCGGACACCGATCCGGGGTTCCCGTTCCGGACGGCCCCGACGACGAAGCGCAGAAGCGCGCCATCGCCAACGCGGTCTGGACCGACCTGCTCTGGCTGATGCCGACCGGCCGCACCGTCACGGTTACCGTCCGCGACGGCCGGGTCGCGGTCGAGCTCGGCCCAGCCGGCCCGGTGCCGGAGGTCCCGTCCCACTGACGGTGCAAGTCCCGCCCGGTCTTCGGATCGCGCCGGCGCCATTTCATCCATGCCCGATCGCGCCGCCGCTCCGGACGGAGGCAGTGCGGAACCGAGGCCGGGCGCCCGTCGGGGCGGGACGCGGGAGCGTTCCGTCCCGCACCGCATTCCTCCGACGCAAGGGAGCCTTCCCATGGACCTCGTCACCCCGGAGTTGCGCGAGCAGCTCATCGCCAACGGCAGGAACCCCGACCGCGACCGGGTTCCGCTCGTCAAGTGGTTCAACCCCGCCGGCGCCGGCACCTGGCTGATCGTCGACGCCGATCCCGAGGACCCCGATATTCATTTCGGGCTGATGGATCTCGGCTTCGGCACCCCGGAGCTCGGCAGCGTGCGCCTCAGCGAGCTGGAGGCCTTCGAGGGACCGTTCGGCCTCGGCATCGAGCGCGATCTCTGGTTCCGGCCCGTCCACCCGATCTCGGTCTACGCCGAGGCAGCGCGGCGCGCCGGGCGCATCGTGGAGTTCGGACCGGAGCTCGACCAGGCCGCCCGGAGCCGCACCGTCCCCGCCGGCGCCTGACCGCCGTTCCGCCGACCTCTCCCGTTTCCCGATCACGGAGACCGCCATGCCCGATACCGGAATTGCGGCCGCGCCCGAGTATGTGCCGCCGCCCATGCACCCGATGGACCCGCGCCGGGGCGAGAGCCTCTCGCCCCTGTTCGGCGCCTTGCTCTGCTGGCTGCTCGGTCTCGAACCGATGACCGTGCCGGCCATCACCGGGATCTCCGTCGCCGGAGATTCGGTGCTGGCCGCCACCACCGAGGACCCGTTCTTCAATGCCTATGTCGGCTCCGTCCGGGATTTCGAGCGCAATCTGCGCAGTTGGGGCGAGGCCTGCGGGGCCGACGCCGCCACCATCGACGGCCTGGTCGCGAAGATGCGGAGGACCGGCCGATGAGCGCCGCCGATCTTCCCGCCGGCTTCGACCGCCACCGGGCGGCGCTCGACATCGTCGGCCTCGGGGCGTGCAACCCGTCCGGCGTCGCGCTCACCCTCCACCAAGCTTGCCGGCAGGCGATCGCCGAGGGGGTCCCGCAGCGCGACGATCCCGCCATCCGCCTGATCGGCCTCCAGCTCGCCTTCCTGCTCAATGTCGACCGCATCCTCGACGCGGACGAATACGCCCGGCTGATCGAGCACTGCACCGCCCGCGCCGCGGAGCGCAAGACCTCCGCCGTCATGGAGACGGCGGCATGAGCCCGCTCGACACGCCCGATGCCGGCCTCCGGGAAATGCCGCTGTTCGACGTGCCCGCGGCCCCTGTGTCCGTCCGAGAGGCCGCAAGCCGCCGCCGGCTCCGGGCCCGCTTCCTGCGCGCCGGGCGCCATGCGGTCGACGACCGCGATCTGCTGGAGCTGCTGCTCTCCGGCTGCCGGCCGGCGGACGATACCGGGGCGCTCGCCGGCGCGCTGCTGGACACCTTCGGCACGGCGCCGCGGGCGCTCGCCGCCCGCCCGGACCGGCTGCGCGCGGTGCCCGGCCTTCCGGAGGAGGCCGTCGCCACGCTCAAGACCGCCGAAGCCCTCGGCATCCGCATGGCGCGGGAGCAGGTGCCGCAGACCGTGCGTCCGTCCTTCGCCAACTACGACAAGGTCGTCGAGTATTGCCGCACGCTCGCGGGCCACCGCGAGGTCGAACAGTTCCACGTGCTCTACATGGACCGCAAAAGCCGTCTCGTTGCCGACCGCCTGCACCAGCAGGGCTCGGTCTGCCACACCCCGGTCTATCCGCGGGAGATCTGCATCCGCTGCCTGGAGCTCCAGGCCAGCGCCGTCATCGCGATACATGCGCACCCCTCCGGCGACCCCGAGCCCTCAAGGGCCGACATCGACATGACGAACCGCCTCCGCGACGCGCTGAAGACCATCGAGGTGACGCTGCTCGATCATGTGATCGTCACGCCGACCGGCTCGGTCAGCTTCCAGGCGCGCGGGCTGCTCTGACGCGCCGCTACCCGGCCCCGACCCAGCGCCGTCGAGGGTCGTCCACCCGTTCCACCCCAGCATGGACAACCGGCCATGACAGCGTTTCCCGACTCTTTCCTTGCCGAACGGCCGCCGATCGTCACGCCGGCGGATATCTGCGACGACGCGATCGCGCTGCTGGAAGCCGGCTGGACCCAGGAGGGCGCGCTCGACACCGAAGGCGGGTCCTGCAACGCGCTGTCGCCTCACGCCCGGCGCTTCTCCCTCGACGCCGCCATCCGCCGCGCCGCCTACGACCTCGGCGGGCGGCATTGCAGCGACCGGCTGGACCCCGGCGATAGCGCCGGCGACGCACTGCGCGCCCTGGCCGGCCATCTCCACGCCATGCTGCGCAAGGCGCTGCCGGCCGGTCCGCCGGAGCTCGTCGTATTCGATGAGGTCTGCGACTCGCAGGAGATCGCGGTGGCGGTTCTCCACTCCGCCCGCGCCTCCCTTCCCGATTATCCCGGCCTCCGGCCCAACACCCGGACGAGGTGCAAGCGCCCTGGCGTCCATGCCTTCCTGATCGAGGGCGAGGAAGCGGCCATCCTCCAGCGCGACGGGCGTTACTGGCGCATCTACGGCTTCGGCGAGGCCGGGCGCTGCCATGCCGCCACAACACTGTCGGGCGTCAGGCGCTACTGCGAGATGTTCGCCTTCGCCGAGTCCGAGAACACGCGGAACTACCGGATCGAAAAGCGCCGGCGCATCGCCCGGCTGCTCGCCGCCGACCGCTCGCCCGGCGTCTGGCGCGAGGTCCGGCGCATCCTCGAAAACCCGCTCGATCCCGCCCCGCCGGCCGCTGCCTCTCCGCGTGAATGAACTCGGCGGGGACGCCCCGCGCCCGCCGCCCACCCCGATCCACCCGACACCGGAACCGACCGCTATGCTCCGCCGGATCACCGGTCGCGCCACGAAGTGCGGCCCCTCCGCCATATCCGCCATCGCCGGCGTGCCGACCCACGAGGCCGCCGCCGTCATCCGCCGCCTGTTCGACCGGCCCTCGGTCAACGGCGTCTTCATCGACGAGCTCGCCGCCGCGCTGGCCGAGTTCGGCTGGACACCGGATTACGCCATCCGCCACCCCAAATACCGCGAGCGCCACCATGCCCGCCGGAAGGAGGCCTGGGAGCGGATCTTCGCCGATATCCCCACCGACGTCTGCGCCATGACGCTCGGCACCTTCCTCGACCCCGCGCCGTCCGGGACGTGGGCTATTTCGGCGAGCGATCATTTCGTCGCCTACGGCGACGGCTTCGTCGCGGACTCGGGCGCCTGGCTTGGGCGCAAACCCCGCCCGTGGTTCCGTGCCGATCCCGACTGCGACCGCGTCGCAAGGCGGCGCATCCGCGAGGCGGTCCGGTTCGTGCGCGCCGTCCCCGGCGACGCCCGCCGCAACCTGGCATCGGGGAGCGGGCAAGCCCCGGATCGTCGAGCCCCGGCCGGCGCCGGACCGTCCAGCCCGGCTTCGCCCAGGCCCGTCCCCGACCGGACGGAGGTCCCGGTAACCGGGAAATACCTCGTAAGGTCCCGGCTGTTCACGCTCGGCATCGGCGCCGCCATGGACAGCCGTTTCCACAGCCGCGAAGAGGCGGACGCCTATGTCGAGCGGGCGGTGAGGCACTTCCCGGGCAGCCGCTACGAAATCCGCGAAGACGCCGCCGATCCCGGCCCGCAGCCGGAGTGAACCCGGGCCTCGCACCGTAGGGACCGTCCCTTACGGGCTCGACGAATCCTCCGATACCGGACCCGGCCTTTCCTCCCCGGCCGGAACCGTACACCAGCCCGGTCCCGTCCCCGTTGCAGAGCCGCTCTCCCGCGAGGGTCCGCCGCCACGCGCCCGGCCGCCGAAAGGCCGTCGAGCCTGTCGGGGGCGGGCCGGCGGAGCCGGGCGGGAGGAGTTCCGCTCTCAGCGCATTCCGCCGGTCTCCTGTCCCTTCCAGCACGGAGACCGCCCCATGCTCGACGCCCCGCAGGCGCCGGACGCCTTCGCGCGTCCTCTTCCTCCCGCCGTCCCCATCGACCCACCCGCAGCGTCGGCCCGTCCGGTGGCCGGCGACACCCTGTTCGCCGCAGCCCGGACCCTGCTGCCGGTGCTGGAGGCCGGACAGCCCCTCGATGCCGCGACCCTCCGCGAGGCGATGACGGAGGCCTTGGGGTCGTCGGACTCCGAGGGCGGCTGGATCTGGAAGGACGCCTATGAGGCCGCCGAAGCCGCCGTCGTGATCTTCATGCAGCGCTATGGCCGGGGCATGCGCCGCAACGCCGGTGACGGCGGGCCGCGCCGCATGCTGGCGATGCTGGAGGCGCTCGCCGCATTGGAGCCCTCGCATACCAGGCGATCCGAGGTGCAGGTCCGGCTCCAGCAGTTCTCGACACCGCTGCCGCTCGCCTATGCCGCGCTTCAGGCCGCCGCAGTCCGGCCGGGCGACACCGTGCTGGAGCCCTCGGCCGGCACCGGCATGCTGGCCGTCGTGGCGGAATGCGCGCTAGGCAGCAGAGCCGCCGGCCATCTCCATCTCAACGAATACGCTCGCGTCAGGGCGCGGCTGCTGACGCAGCTGTTTCCGCAGGCCGTCGTGACCGCGTTCGACGCCGAGGCGATCGCCGACCGGCTGCGGGACGTCCGGCCGACGGTCGTGCTGATGAACCCGCCGTTCTCGGCGACGCCCGGGGTCGACCGCATCCGCCACGACGCCGACCTGCGCCATGTCCGCTCGGCCGTCTCGATGCTGCCGCCGGGCGGGCGGCTGGTCGCCATCACCTCGGCCCACTGCGTCCCCGGCGACGCCGCCTGGACCGCCGCCTTCGCCCGCCTCGACGGGCACGGCCCGAGCGGCCCGCCGGCGCGCTGCATCTTCACCATGGCGATCGACGGGCGGGCCTATGCCAGGCGGGGCACCGGCTTCGACACCCGCCTCACCGTGCTGGAGCGCAGTGCGGAGCCGGACGTTGCTGTCGATCGGGAAGCCCGCGCCGCCGATGCCGCCGAGCTGCTCGATGCCGTCATCGCGCGGGTTCCTCTCCGGCTGCCGGTCGAGACCGTGCCGATTGCCGCGCCGGCCGCGCCGGCCGGACCCGCGCGCGACCTGTTCGGCAAGGCCGTCGCGCCGGCACCCGCCAAGCGGCGCGGTCCGAAACCCGCATCCACCCCCGAAACGAGGCAGGCCCATGACTGGGGGCCGGTTTCGGAACTGGCCGTCGAGACCGGGCCAATGGAGCCGGTTGCCACCGATGCCGAAACGTCGGCCGCCAACGACACCGGCCCCTACGCCTCCTGGCGGCCGGGCGCGGTGCGGGTGCCGGGGGCGGTCGCGCATCCGACGCCGCTGGTGCAATCCGCCGCCATGGCCGCCGTGCCGCATCCGGCACCGGCCTGGCGGCCTATGCTTCCCGAGCGGGTGGTCGCCGACGGCCTGCTGTCCGACGCCCAACTGGAGAGCCTCGTGCTGGCGGGCGAGGCCCATAACCGGCACCTGGCGGCGCAGTACCGCATCGGCTCCGGCTGGGAGACTGTCCACCGCTGCCCTGAAAACGGTGAGGACGGGGAAGAAATCGACACCTCCTTCGTCACACAGGACGGCGAGACGCTTTCGGAGCCGGTGAGGTTCCGGCGTGGCTGGATGCTGGGCGACGGCACCGGCTGCGGCAAGGGCCGCCAGGTCGCCGCCATCATCCTCGACAACCGGATGCGCGGACGGAAGAGGGCCCTCTGGCTGTCGCAGTCCGACAAGCTGCTGGAGGACGCGCGCCGCGACTGGACCGCACTGGGCGGGCTGGAGAGCGACGTCATCCCATTGGGCAACTTCCGGCAGGGCATGGAGATCCCGCTCGACGAGGGCATCCTGTTCGCGACCTACGCCACGCTGCGCTCGCCGTCCCGGCAAGGGAAGCCGTCGCGCCTCGACCAGATCGTGGAATGGCTTGCCGGTTCGCTCGACGAGGAGGACCGTCATGCCTTCGACGGCGTGATCGTGTTCGACGAGGCGCATGCCATGGCCAACGCGGCGGGGTCGAAGTCCGAGCGCGGCGAGACCAAGCCGTCCCAGCAGGGGCGCGCGGGCCTGCGCCTACAGAACGCGCTGCCCGATGCGCGCATCGCCTATGTCTCCGCCACCGGCGCCACCACCGTGCCCGGCCTTGCCTACGCCGGGAGGCTCGGCCTGTGGGGCGCCAGCGAGACGCCGTTCGAGAAGCGCGTCGAGTTCGTCTCCGCCATGGAGGCCGGCGGGGTGGCTGCAATGGAAGTGGTGGCGCGCGATCTGAAGGCGCTCGGGCTCTACCAGGCCAGGGCCCTGGCCTATGACGGGGTGGAGGTCGACATCCTCGAACATCCGCTCTCGCCCGAGCAGCGCCGCATCTACGACGCCTATGCCGGCGCCTTCAAGGTCATCCACGCCAACATCGAGGCCGCCCTCGAGGCGACCGGCATCGTCCAGGGCGAGGATACGCTGAACAAGAGGGCGAAATCGGCAGCCCTGTCGGCCTTCGAGGGCACCAAGCAGCGCTTCTTCGGCCATCTGCTGACCGGCATGAAATGCCCCAGCCTGATCCGCGCCGTCGAGGCCGACCTCGACGCCGGGCGCTCGGCGGTGGTGCAGCTGGTCTCGACCGGCGAAGCGCTGATGGAGCGGCGCATCGCCGAGATCCCGGCCTCGGAGTGGGACGACCTCAACATCGACCTCACCCCGCGGGACGGCATCCTGTCGTTCCTGATGCACGCATTTCCGGTGCAGTTGCAGGAGCCGTTCACCGACGACGACGGCAACCTGATGAGTCGGCCGGCGACCGACGCCGACGGCAACCCCATCACCTGCAAGGAGGCGGAGGAACAGCGCGACGCGCTGATCGAGAAGCTCGCGGCGCTCCCGCCGGTGCCGACGGCATTGGACCAGATCGTGCAGAAGTTCGGGCACGAGGCCGTCGCCGAAGTCACCGGGCGCTCGCGGCGGGTGCTGCGTATAAAGGATGCCAAAGGTGAGCGTCTCTCGCTCCGCAGCCGGCCCGCCTCGGCCAATCTCGCCGAGACCGCCGCGTTCATGGACGCCGAAAAGCGCATCCTAGTGTTCTCCATGGCCGGCGGGACCGGCAGGAGCTATCACGCAGATCTGTCCTGCGCCAACACCGAGCGGCGCATCCACTATCTGCTGGAGCCCGGCTGGCGCGCCGACCAGGCGATCCAGGGACTGGGCCGCACCCACCGGACGCACCAGGCTTCCGCGCCGCTGTTCCGGCCCGTGACCACGGACGTCAAGGGCGAGCGCCGCTTCATCGCGACCATCGCACGGCGGCTCGACAGCCTGGGCGCCATCACCCGCGGCCAGCGCGACAGCCAGACCGCCATGGGCGGCAGCGACGCCGCGCTGTTCCGCGAGAGCGACAACCTCGAATCCGCCTATGCCAAAGCGGCATTGCGGCAGTTCTACAGCGCCCTCTGGCGGGGCCGCATCGAGGGCTGGAACGCCGAACGGTTCCAGGACTCGACCGGCCTCAAGATCGTTCATGAGGGCGGGCTCAAGGACGAGCTGCCGCCCATGCCGAAGTTCCTCAACCGGCTGCTGGCGCTGCCCATCGCCGAGCAAAACCAGCTCTTCGCCGAGTTGGAAGAGCGCATCGCCGCCAATATCGAGCAGGCCATTGAGGCCGGCAGCTACGAGGTGGGGGTCGAGACGGTCCTTGCCGACTCGCTCGTTGTCGCCGGCCGGGAGACGCTGTACGAGCATCCCGGCACCGGGGCGGCGACCGAGCTGGTCGAGATCGTCCGCCGCGACAAGCTGGTGCCGCTGGCCGCCGACGCGGCGCTTGAGATCGGCGCGCGCGATCCCGGTCCGGACGGGAAGCCGCGGCTGGTCGTCAACACGCGCTCCAAGCGCGCCGCTGTTCTGCTGCCCGCGCCGTCGCGCATGCTGGACGATGGTGGGGTGCAGAAGCGCGTGCAGCTGATCCGGCCCGCTACCCGGGACCGCATGGCGCAAGCCGAGTTCGTCGCCTCCAACTGGGGGCGCACCGACGAGCGGCACTGGCGCATGCTCTGGGACCACGAGATCGGCGAGCTGCCGAGCCACCGCGAGTCCCGCTTCTGGCTCGCCTCCGGCCTGCTGCTGCCGGTCTGGGACCGCCTGCCGGCCGAGAACATGCGGGTCCGCCGCCTCACCAGCGACGACGGCATCGCGCTCATCGGGCGGGTGCTCGACGCCGAGCAGGTGCAGTCGGTGCGCGCCGGGTTCGGGCTCGACGGCGGTCCCGCCATGACCGGCGCGGAAGCCTTCGCGGCAGTCATGGAGCGGGGCAACGCGCTCGCCCTCGCCAATGGCTGGCGGCTCGCGCGCCGGCGGCTCATGGGCGGCAACAGGGTCGAGATCGAAGGACCGGCGGACACCGACATGGCCGCGCTGAAGCGCATGGGCTGCGCGACCGAGATCGTTTCCTGGCGCACCCGCGTGTTCGCGCCCAACCCGGAGACGGTCGAGCGCCTCCTCGACCGCTGGCCGCTCGCCGCGTGACTCCCGGAGAAATCACCCGTTCAATGCCCGGCCGGGATACGTATTGCCGGCCGGGCACCCGCCGACCCACCCCGACAAGGAGACCGACCCCATGACCGCACAGACCCTGCCGGACTGCCCCAACTTCTGCTTCGCGCCCGCCTACGACGTCGAGACCGACGTGCAGCAGATCCGCATCGTCATCGAAGGCCTCGCCGGGCATGTCCCGACCGCGCTCATCTCGCTCAATCTGGACGATGCGCTCAGCATTTGCGACAAGCTGAACCGGAGGCTCGGATTCGACCGCGAGGCCTGGACCGCGATGGCGGCCGCCTCCATGCGCGCGGAGACCCCCGAGCCGGGCGACCCCGCCGAGCACTGACCCGCCCCTGAGGTCCAACACCGCTCCTTGAAATTGTCCAAAATACCGCTATATTTTTGGACACAGAAGGGTCATTCCATGTCTACTGCGAAAGCCGTTCGAGCCGCCATAAGGAAGCTGCCCCGGGGCAGGCCCTTCACCGGCGCCCGTTTCCTGAAGCACGGCACCCGCGGCGCCGTCGACCGGACCCTTTCCCGCCTCGCCGCAGACGGCGAGATCCGGCGTCTCGCCCACGGCGTCTTCGTCCGTCCGAGGACCAACCGGTTTGTCGGGACCGTCATGCCCGACCTCCACGAAGTGGTCGAGGCCATCGCGCGCAACAATGGCGAGACGCTCCAGATCCACGGCGCCGAAGCCGCGAGGCGATTCAGGCTGAGCACCCAGGTGCCGACCGCGCCCGTGTTCCATACCAGCGGCTCGACCCGCACGATCCGGGTCGCCGGCGTTGCCGTGCGCATGGTCCACACCGCAAACCGCCGCCGGCTGCAATTCGCGGGCGAGCCGACCGGCGCCGCGATCTCCGCGCTGTGGTATCTCGGCAAGGACAACGTAACGCCGGAGACCGTCGCCACCATCGAAGCCGCGCTCGGCCCGTCGGAGTTCGAGAAGCTGCGCTCCGCCGACATGCCGGCCTGGATGCAGAAGGCGTTCGCCGCCGTCGAGGAGCCGGCCCATGGCTGAGCCGTTCCTCTCCCTCGGCGCCGGCGAGCGCGCCGATATCCTCCGGACCGCGGCCGGCGACGCCCGGCGCTCAGCCGTCATCCTGGAGAAGGACATCTGGGTTTGCTGGGTTCTGCAGGCCCTCTTCTCCATGCCCGACCCCCATCCGATGGCTTTCAAGGGCGGCACCTCGCTCTCGAAGGTCTATCGAATCATCGACCGGTTCTCCGAGGACGTGGACATCACCCTCGACTACCACGCCTTCGACGACGGCTTCGACCCCTTCGCCAAGGGCGCCAGCCGTACCGCGACCAAGCGGTTCGGCGAACGTCTCAAGGACCGCGTCGCACGCCATGTCCGCAATGTCGTCGCACCCGCCCTCGATGACGCCGCCCGACGCCTTGGCGCCGACGGCCGCTACGCCATCCATGTCGGCGAAGACGGCGAGACCGTCCGCTTCGCCTATCCGTCCGCGGTCGAGGCGCCGGACAGCTATGTCGCAAGCGAGGTCCTTCTGGAGTTCGGCGGTCGCAACGTCATCGACCCGAACGAGCGCCACACGATCGTTCCGGATATCGCCGCCCTGACCGATGGGCTCGATTATCCTGCCGCGACCGTTACCGTCCTCTCGCCGGCACGCACCTTCTGGGAGAAGGCGACGCTCATCCATGTCGCATGCCATCGCCGGCAGCTTGCGAACAAGCCCGGCCGGCTCTCCCGCCACTGGTTCGACCTCGCCTGCCTCGCCGCCCACCCTGTCGGCCGGGCCGCACTGGCGGACCGCGAACTCCTGGCGGACGTCGTCCGGCACAAAAGGGTGTTCTTCCATGCCGGCAACGCCAACTACGACCGCTGCCTCGACGGCCGGCTGCGTCTCGTCCCCGACGACGACCAGCTCCCCGCCCTGCAATCGGACTACGACGCCATGCGCCGCGCCCACATCGTCGGCGATGGCGCGCCGGAGTTCGGGGCGCTCGTCGAGCGCATCCGGTCTCTGGAGACCGAAGTGAATCTCGCTTCCCCGCCGGCTTCGCGACCGTGAATGCCATTCTCCGGGCTGCCGGCGCGTGAGCCTTCCACCGCCGGAATGCAGCTCAACTCAGCCGCCAAGCCGTCCGAAAAACCGAGGTCATTTCACCGCAACCCGTCGAGACGACCACAGTCTCGTCAAAGAAATGCCCTACAGCGACAGCGCGGCTGTGGCCTTGTGAGCGGGAGTATCCTCCACTCCGTACCGGCCACTTCGCGGCGCGCATTGCGGTTTGGGGCCTCCCAGACGCAACTTGATATCGGTATAGGCCGGACCCTCGTGGAATAGGCGGAGCGTTTCGGCGACAACAAAGCAGCCCGCGACCGCTCCCACAAATGGAACGGCGATGGATTTCCCGGCGAACTCAAACCGGCCGCATTCGTCAAGCCCGGAGCGAGCATATGCCTCATTCCCTTCCGCAACACGCTCCTGTTGGGCTTGGCGCCTCTCTTCCTCTTCGTCGGACAGATCCGGCCAGAGATCATGAACGCTGCGGGGATTCGGCAGAGCGTGAAGGCTCAACGTGTCGAAGTTGTTCGATGTACCTCCGAGCCCGCTTTCGACCACTTGCACGAAATCTGCCGAGGCAAGCTCGCGGCGGGAAGGGTTCGAATCGAATCCGCATAGCGCGAGCCTTGGTTCATCGTGCTGACAACGAAAGTGCTTGTCGAAACGGCGTTCGAACAAACGGGTCTGAAGTCCTCGGCGTTCCAGCCAGGCGGCGCAGGTCCGCGCCTTGGAGCGATCTATATCTGCTCCGCTGAAGAGCAGGCCCGTTTCGACGTTCTCGTCTTCTACCGTATCAAAGTCGTTCAGGAAGAACCGGACCTCACATGGAGTCGAGTAGGGCAACGTCGCCAGCGCCCACAGGTAGGCGTTGCCCAGGTGTCCGAGACCCAGGACCCAGAGATCGGCCGGCAACCACCCGACAACCGGACCAATTGCAGCGGGATCGGCAGGATCAAGCTCAGGCCGCCAGAGGGACAGCGTCACGGTGCGCCGCCTTGCTTCCACGGAAATCTCCGCGAACGACAGGAACAGTTCCGAGACCGCCAATGCCGCCGAGAGGACGGCGGCCAGCGAACAGTATGGACGTTCTGGCAGCCGGACCACCTGAGATGCTGGACCCGTCATCGCGACCCATCCGTCGAAGGTCACGCGCAACGCACCGGCGGTCTCCGGCGCATCGCCGAACATAAGCACGTTGCTGCGATCCAGATCGCTCCGGTCGGCAACGACATTTTCAGCGCCCACGATTTGACGGAGCATGGCACCGAAGGGGAGGCGATCCCTCATTCCCGGCCAGAGTAACGTGGCGGCTTCTTCGACCTGGGCAGGCAGTGCGATGCGCACGGCATGGGGAAAGCAGCGGGTGGCAATCTTCGCGGCGGTGAGCACGGAGAGTTGCAGCATGTAGGATCCCGCCACATCGGCACCGCAAACGAGCGTCACCCCGAATTGCCGCCGTTTCCTGAGCCCGTCCCAGGTCGGAAGCGAATCCCTGTCGGCGAACAGCTTCGATATCCGCGAGAGATTGGGGTTTTGGTCGTTCATGCCTATCACCAAAGGCTGAGGGAAACGCGTTTCGGCCTGCCGACACAGTTGTGCGTCGCCCACTGAAAGTCGCCGAGATACTCGTAGACGCCGACACCCTTAAGCGACCAACGCGAAGCCCGTCCGTAGCAAGGCACGATGAGGGCCGTGTGGTGGACTATCGGCAACATTGGGTTTCGCCGATCGATCGAGCTTTGCTCGACCCAGCGACCGGGATGGGTATGCACATCCGCGAGCACCTCAAGTGCCTTCTCGCGGCAGGCCTGCGAGAGCGCGGCATAGCCTTTCGCATGAAAGGTGATGGCGCCGGTCTTGAGCGCATCCGGGTCAAGGTCGTCGTAGCACAGGTAGGTCGTTACGCGACCGCGTCCGCCGGCGCTGCGACCGAGAAGAAACGCGCCGCTTTCGCGCCTCCTTTCCCCCCGGCGTCTCAGGTCGCCGAGCAGGCGAGCCCACAGCCAGACGGACAGGGAGAGTCTTTCCACAGCGGGTTCACACGCCAACGTAGTGATCCGAATTCAGGAGGGAATGGAATTCCTCCAGGTAGTCGACGATGGTGTGATCCGATGTCCAGACGAGGTGCGGTTGCTGGACTCGCCAGTCGGGGTGGCTGTCCGCGGCGTGGCGATCATACGGATGATAGAATGCCCGCTCTTCCCAATCGGTCCGGAATACCTTGGCGAAGCGACTGTTCGCTTTGCCTTTCGGTCGATTGGCGGCGTCAAGCATGGTCCCGGTTGCTGGATCCCAAAACGTGCCCGTCGGCGCTGCAGCACGGTAACCCTCCAGGTCAAGCGCAACGTGGTATCCGTCGGGTGCCCCCTGTCGGGAGGCGGCACGGATCCAGAGCACCACCTGCGGCCAGTCCTGCGCAGCGACCTCCCAATATCCCTTCAGGACCCCGCTGCGGAACTCGGCAGACCGAAGATCGGCTTCGAAGAGGCGCTGTGACGGCGACTTCATGCGACTAGCCCTGCGGTGTCATTTCCTTGACGACTTCGAAGTACAGCTCGCACTCGCCGTCTTGGACGAGTTCGCCCAGGTGCTGATTCGGGCGCGGCTGTTCCCCCGTACCGGAGAGTCGAAGAACGAATTCCGATTCCGCCGCCCCATCCATGCGCAGATTCATGCGAGCCCATCGCGTTGCCACCTCAACGGTGGTCGCCGGCGAAAACTTGCGATTCAGCGCCTTGCCGGCGAAGAGGATGGTTGTGTCGACTTCCCGACAACGGTGGCAGTGGATGTGGCGGTGCTTTTCCAGATCGAGGTCGCCGAGGGTAAGGTCCAGATCGGCAGGAACGTGAGCGTCCGCGCCATTTTCGACGCCTTCGGGCGCCTTGAGCGCGTCTTCGCATTCACCGACGAACACCAAGATTTCACCGGTTCCTTCGACCTCGACACCGTGTTGGGACAGAAGAGCGCGAAGTGTCACCTCGGCTTCGATAGTTACCACCTGCGGGCGCTCGCCGTGCTGGTGGACAAAGATCTCCAGTTGATTCGTGGACATAGCAGGTCCTCTGTTGTGAGGCCCAAAATCCGGCCGCAGGCTTGCGCGCTCGCCCGTTGCCATCCACCATCCGGTTGTCTATGACGACAACAAGGAGTTGAGCATGCTCAACGGCAGAACCCAGCCAGTGACCATGATTTGGGGCACTGTTGCTTGTTCAGACAACAGGTAGGGAGATGGACGACTGATGTCAATGGGGCGGCCATGAAAAAAAACGGGCTGGGGTTTCTCCTACAGTTGCTGCGGGAGCGACGGGGCCTGTCGCTGCGGGAGCTCGGCCAGCTCGCTCAAACGGACCACGCCTACATCCACCGCCTCGAGCAAGCGGAAAAGGTAGCGCCGTCAGAGGACGTGCTGGTCAAGCTCATCCGTGCGCTGAAAGCGGACCGGCGCGAAGCCGAAATGCTTCGTTTCCTCGCGGCCCACCCCGAGACCGCGCAGGATCTGGTTGTCGAGGTGTTGAACGATCCGACCGTGACTTATGAGGTATTCGCAGCCACGGCGGGCGCAGCATTCCGCGGCAGCGCGCGGCCCAACTACGCGCAGCTGCTGGCAAGGGTCCGCAGGATTCTGTCGGAAGAGAACGGCGATGGATGAATTCTCGGCTGTCCTTCGCGCGCGGAACTTCGTCCGCGAAACCGATTCCTCCGGGCTGCCGCCCGCCGTCGAGGCTTATGTGAGGCACATTGGCGGGGTCTTGCGTTACGAACCGGACCTGCCTGACGACGAGCCCGGATATTCGTTCGAGAGCAACGGCAAGCACTTCATTTGCGTAAACGAAAAGGACAGTGAGGAACGCCAGCGGTTCACAGCCTGCCACGAGGTCGCGCACATCGTCCTGGGCCTGCCGTCCGAGCATTCGGCGATGCCCTGGTGGAGCTATGCCAGCCGCCCCAAGAACGAGATTCTCTGTGACGTGTTCGCTGCTGAGCTGCTGTTGCCCAAACAGTTATTCGAACCCCTGGTGCGAGAGGAGCAGATCGGGTTCTCCGCAATCGACGAACTTGCACACCGTTTCCTGGCGTCAACGACCGCCACAGGTTCGCGCTATGCGTTTGTGATGGATGCGCCATGCGCGTTTATTCTCTCCCAAAAAGGGGTAGTGAGATACGCCTCCCGGTCGAAGTCGCTACGCGAAGCGGGCGGCTGGATCCCACCCAGGAGGGAGGTTCCGCGTGAAACCCTATCGGCCAGATTACGCGCAGGTGGCAAAGAGGCAGGGCCGGACGAGGTGGCCGCCGATGTTTGGTTCAGCGATTGGCGCCGGGGCGGGGAGGTCCTGGAAGAAGCGCGATATCTGAGGGCGTGGGATCAGACACTTACGCTTCTATGGTTCGAGGATGAAGAAGCCCCGCCCCTCCTACATGACACGAGCGATACGGAAGACGAGGAACCGCTCCTTCGAGAGCTGGACGGTGTCCTACCGTGGCCCACCAAGAGACGACGCCGATAGCCGCAGGTTCAAATGAACCTGCACTACCGTGGTGTCCGGCTCCGCGCACACCGAGGACGACCACCCGGAGACCGGTGTCTGGCATTAAGGCCACTCCCCGCTCCGCTGCCGGCCCGTCGTCCACCGGGAGGCTGCTCGCGACACGCCCCGCCGCCGGCTCGCGCTCGCCGAGGCGCACTACCGCAACACCGATGGATGAGGCCCGACCGATGACCGTATCCGAAACCACCGTGGAGCGCGGCGGCGGCAACGTCTTCGCCGATCTCGGCCTTCCCGATGCCGACGCGCACCTGGTCAAGGCCGAACTCGTCAGCCGTATCGACGATACCGTCCGCGCGCGCGGCATCACCCAGACCGAGGCCGCGCGGCTGCTCGGGCTCTCCGAGCTCGACGTCTCCCGGCTGCTCCGGGGGGATTTTCGCGAGTATTCGCTGGAACGCCTGTTCCGCCTGCTGACCGCGCTCGGCCGCGACATCGTCGTCCGCCAGCCGCGCGCCGCCGGCGGCGGGAAGCTGCGGATCGCCGACTCCGAGGCGGTCTGAGTTCGCTCGCACGCCATGCGTGCTGCTGCACTGCCGGCCCACCGTCCTTTACTCGCCTGCCGCACGCGTTGCGGCTCCGAACTCTGGCTTGTCTTGCTGCGCAGCCGGCCCGTCGTCGTCTTGCCGGGGTGGCGGCCATCCCGTTTCGGTTGTCCGCCTACTGCGTAGCCGGCCCGGTGCTGTCCGGCGGCCCATAGGAACTCGCACATGGCGGCCATGCTCCGCCGCCGGCCCGCCGCCGTCTGCAATCATCCGCGCCTGCCCCGGACTCCGATCCGGGGCCGTGCGAGCCATAGCCAGGCGATCCAGACCGGCAGGCTGAGCAGGACGGCCCAGGCCGCCACCGCCGCCGGCCCGAGCAGGCCCGCGAACAGCGTCGCCGGAATCGTCACGGCGCCCAGCCCGATGGCTGTCGCCCAGGCCCCGCGCCGGTAGCCCAGGCGCCACAGGCGCCGGCAGCCGAGCGCCAGCGGCAGACCGCACGGAACGGCGACGGCGAGCGAGCCCAGCGCCGCCAGCGCCTCCCCGGAGTCCGCGAACCCGACCGCCGACGGCCCGAACCGGACCGCCGCCTGCGCCATCACCCCGGCCGGCAGCCAGAGCAGCGCCAGCGGCCAGAATCCGCGCCGCGCCATCTGTCCCCGTCCGTCCATGCCGCACCGATGCCCCGGACAGCGCGGCAATGCAAGCGGGGCCGGTCCTTCCATGCAGGGAGGTGGAGAGAAGCGGTCCGGGAGCGAAGCCGTTGACGGAGAGGGAGTCGCGGCAGTCGCTACCGGGGAGATCGAACATGGCGACTTTGCAATATGCGGGGATCGGGGCGCGGGCGACACCGGCGGCCGTGCTGGCGGACATGACCGTGATGGCGGGCTGGCTGGCGCGGACCGGCTGGCATCTGTCTTCCGGCGGCGCGGACGGAGCCGATGCGGCGTTCGCGGCGGGAGCGCCGGCGGAGCAGCGGACGGTCTGGCTGCCGTGGCGGGGCTATAACGGGCACCGGGGGCCGGACCGCCGGGTGCTGTCGGCGGCGGCGATGGCGGCGTGCATGGAGATCGCGGCGCCCCTGCATCCGGCGTGGGAGCGGTGTTCGCCGGCCGTCCGGAAGCTGCATGCCCGGAATGTCGCGATCCTGCTGGGCGAGCAGTTGGACGGGCCCGTCGATGCGGTCGTGTGCTGGTCGGAACGCGGCGAGCCGGTCGGGGGCACGGGCATGGGCATCCGCATCGCCGAGTCCCGCGGCATCCCGGTGCTGAACCTCGGAGCGATGGCGCCGCGGGCGGTGTGCGAGCGGCTGCGGGATATCCGCCGGTCCCGGTCGGTCTCCGGGAGTCGGGAGTGAGCGGGTGCCGGGCGAGTGTCCGGCAGGGTGGAGGGAGTGGGTCCCGCCGCGCCGATGCCGGGCCGGGCAGAGGAGGATCCGTCCATGCCGTTTTCCGATTATCGCCTCGGTCCCCCGCAGGGTTCCGACCTGCTGGCCGAACTGGGGATCCGTCCCGGCCTCGTGCGCGAGCTCGCCGAAGACGCCCGCGCCATGCGCTGTCCGGAGCGTGCGGCGCTGTTTCCCGAACGGCGCTTCGCGGACCTCTTCCCGGTCCCGGCGCCGGGCATGGCGGAGCCGGCGGAACCCTGGGACCCGGCACCGTCGCTCTCCCCGGCCGATTAGAGGTGGAGGAGGGCTTGGAGAGATTGAACGGTCGGGGGTTCGGGAGGGTGTCCCGGCTTCCGGTCGTTCGCAACCCATCGTCATCATCCAGACCCCATGAAGGAGATTTCCCATGGCCTTCGGATTGAACCGCGCGGAACTGATCGGCCGCCTCGGCGCCGACGTGACCGTCAACCACCTCCAGAGCGGCGGCCGCGTCGCCAACCTCTCGATCGCGACCGACGAGTCGTATATCGACGCCAAGACCGGCGAGCGGCAGGACCGCACCGAGTGGCACCGCATCGTCACCTTCCAGGACGGGCTGATCGACATGCTGGTCAAGCACGCGGTGAAGGGCCGGCTGGTCTATGTCGCGGGCAAGCTCCAGACCCGGCGCTGGAAGAAGCCGGGCGAGGACTCGGACCGCTTCTCGACCGAGATCCTGCTGGTCCCCGGCGGGCGCGTGCAATTCCTCGACAAGCGCGACGCGGCGGGCGGCGCGCGGCCGGACCCGGACATGGCGGGCGACACCGGCGCCGCGCCGGCTTCCGCGCCCGCCGACCTGGACGACGAAATCCCGTTCTGAGGACTTCGCGTCCCTCGTTCCTCCCTCCCCTAACCTGGGACCGGCGTTTCGGCGTCGGTCCCTTTCTTTTTGCAGCCCTGCCGGAGTCCCTCCCCCCATGCCCGTCCGCTGCGCGCCGCCGGAGCCGGAGAGGTGCGCCGGTGGGGCGTTCCGTTACCAAGGGAGAGGGAGCATGCGCGACAACACCGAGAGCGTCTTCGCCCGGGGGGCCGTCATCGTCCCCGATTTCGTCACCCCGGCCGAGGAGGAGCGCCTGCTGCTGCGCATCGGCGCGGCGCCCTGGATGACCGAGCTCAGCCGGCGCGTGCAGCATTACGGCTATCGCTACGACTACCGCGGTGCCAGCCGCCCGGTCCCGGCCGCGCCGTTCCCGCGCTGGGCCGAGGTCATGGCGGAGCGGCTGCGGGACCGTTTCGGGGGCGCGACGCCGGTGCAGTGCATCGTCAACGAATACCGCCCCGGCCAGGGCATCGGCATGCACGCCGACCATCGCGACTTCGGCGACGTCGTCGCCTCGCTGTCGCTCGCCGCCGACTGGCCGATGCGCTTCCGGCCGCGCTCCGTCCGGCCCTACGCCCGCGACGGCCTGCCGGGCGATGAGGTGGCCGTGCTCCCCCGCCGCTCGGTCCTGGTCCTCGCGGGCGCGGCGCGCCGGGACTTCATGCACGGCATCGACCGCGCGGACAGCGCCAGCGAGGCCGCGGTCCGTGTTTCCGCCACCTTCCGCACGCTCGCGTCCGGCGCCGGCCGGCCGTGAGCCGCGCCGGCCCTTCGACTTCGATCTTCCTCCAACCGGGAGCACCGCCCATGATCCGTTTCACCCGAGGCGACCTCTTCGGGTCGGGCTGCCAGGCCCTCGTCAATCCCGTCAACTGCGTCGGCGTGATGGGCAGGGGGCTCGCCCTCCAGTTCCGGCATCGCTTCCCCGCCAACTACGAGGCCTACCGGCACGCCTGCGCGCGCCGTGCGGTCCGGCCCGGGCGCTGCCTCGTCTTCGACGCCGGCGCCGGGCCGGCGCGCTTCGTGGTCAACTTCCCGACCAAGCGCCACTGGCGCGACCCGAGCCGGATCGAGGACATCGCCGGCGGTCTCGACGACCTGGCCCTCATCCTCCGCCGCCGCGCCGTCGGCTCCGTCGCCATCCCGCCGCTCGGCTGCGGCCTCGGCGGCCTGCCCTGGCCCGCCGTCCGCTCGCTGCTGGTCGACCGCCTCGCGCCCTGCGCGGGCGTCTCGATCGTCGTATTCGAGCCCGGTGGACCGGAGCGGAGGGGCGCTTGCGGCGGGGCGAAGCGCGGCAGGGCCGGAGGGAGCTCGCCGCCGGTAGCGGAGGATGACGGCATGCGTATCTACAACCGCGGCGAGGTTTGCAGTTTTCGGTTCACCCGGGAAGCCTGGGGCGAGTTCAGCAATTTCGCGCCGCTGGCGGCGCCGATCGCCGCCGGCCCGTGGACGCTTCCGACGTCCGAGCACCTGTACCAGGCCTGCAAGTTTGGCGCCGCCCCGGCGGTGCAGCGCCGGATCGCCGGCGCGCCCACGGCGCGCGAGGCGGCCGCCATCGGGCGCGGCACGGCCGACGGTCTCGATCCCCGCTGGAACGAGCAGCGGGTGAACGCGATGCGCTGGGTGCTGCGCATGAAGCGTGAGGCCAACGCCGCCGCGATCGACGCCGCCCTCGCCGCGAGCGGCGAGCGCGCCATCGTCGAGGTCTCGACCCGCGACCCCTGGTGGGGCGCCCGGCCGGAAGGCGACCGCTACCGCGGCGCCAACGTGCTGGGCCGGCTCTGGATGGAGCTGCGCCGGCAGTTGCGCGACGGCGATTCCGCCGCGCGCGCCGCCGCCTGGACCGGCCGCATCCGCGTCGGCCAGCTCGCCGATGCGTCCCGCGCCTGACCGGCGCGCCCTCGCCGCACTCCCGGCCGGTGCTTCGCGCCCCGGCCTTCCTCTCTCCAACCGTCCGGGCTCCGCGCCCGCGCTTCGCTCGGGCCGCTCGCTTATCCGCGCCGGCCGGAGGCGGAGGGCGGCCGGTATCGGGCGTTCCGCATGGTTTGAAGGAGATCTCGCATGCAGCACCCACCGTCGCCCGCCGCCGCCATCGCCGCCGCGCTCGGCGAGCGCGCCGAGGCGGTCTGCCGGCAGTATCTGCCCAACGGCCGCCGCCAGGGCCGCTACTGGATCTGCGGCGATCTCGACGGCGCTCGCGGGCGCTCGCTCTTCGTCCGCCTGCGCGGCCCGGGCGCGCCGGGCAAGTGGACGGATGCGGCGACCGGCGAGCATGGCGACCTGCTCGACCTTATCCGCCACCGCTCGCGCGCGCCGACGCTGCGCGCGGCGCTCAACGAGGCGCGGCGTTTCCTTGCCCTGCCGCCCGCCCCGGATCGCGATCCGGGGGGCTCCGGCTGGCGTGCGGGGCACGCCGCCGGGCCGGGCGGCCTGCCGGCAGGCGGACCGGACGAGCCCTATGACGCGACCGAGGCGGCGCGCCGCCTGTGGCGGCGCTGCCGCGCCATCGCCGGCAGCCACGCGGAGCGCTATCTGCATGCGCGCGGTCTCGCCCGCTGCCGCTTCGCGGCGCTTCGCTTCCACCCCGAGCTTCGCTATCGCGAAGGCTCCTCGGTGCGCCGCTTCCCGGCGCTGGTCGCCGCCGTCACCGGCGACGACCCCGCATCGGGAGCCTGTCCCGGACGCGATCCGGGATCCGGGACAGGCGGCCGGATCCTCGGCGTGTAGCGGACCTGGCTCGATCCCCACTCGCCCGCCAAGGCGGGCGTCGCCCTGCCGCGCAAGGCGCTCGGCCGCATCTACGGCCTCGCGGTGCGTTTCGGCGCGCCTTCCGACGGCGCGCCGCTTGTCGTCGGCGAAGGCATCGAGACCGTGCTCTCCCTCACCACGGCCGTGCCGGAGATCCGCGCGGCGGCCGCGCTCTCGGCCGGCAGCCTCGGCGCGTTCGCGCCTCCGCCCGGCCTCGCGCGGCTGGTGATCGCCCGCGACAACGACGAGGACGGCGCACTTGCGGCCGAGCGCCTCGCCATGCGCTGCGCGCAGCTCGGCGTCGCCGCCACCGTCATCGTGCCCGTCGGCAAGGACTTCAACGACGACCTCGTCGCGCTCGGCCCGGCGGCGCTCCGCGCCCGCTTCGCCCCGCTGTTCCGCGATGCTCGCACCTCCGGCTCGCAGGCCGAAGCAGGCTCCCGGTCCGGGGGAGGAAGAGAGAAGCGGAGGGTCGGGCAAGCCGACGGGAAGAGAGGAGGGAGTCGATGCGCGCAATCGTAAACCTGAAAAGCGAACCGAAGCTGCGCGAGGAGTTCGAATATGCGCAGGTCGTCGGCAACACCGTGCTGATCGACCGCCGCACCAAGTGGGGCAATCCGTTCCGGATCGGATCGGGCTGTTCGCGGGAGCTGGCGATCGCGCAATACCGCGCGGAACTCTGGCGCCGCATCCAGGCTGGCGAGGTCACGCTGGAGGAGCTGGCGGAACTCGATGGCTGCTGGCTGGCCTGCTGGTGCGAGCCGCTGCCCTGTCATGGGGACGTACTGGCCAAGGCAGCAGCGTGGGCCTCCAAAGTGCTGGCCGACCGGGCCGGTGCGTAATGCGGGTTCGGTCGTGCAGGCGGATGGTGGGATTTGGGCGATGCCTTCGGCCCGGGCTATCCGCTCATATCTCCGGTCGCTGGCGCTCCCTCCGAAACCGCTCCTATCCCTATCGCCTCCAGTCGCTGCGCTCCTTGCGCGCTCCGCTTGCCGCCGCCTGCGGCGGGAGTGTCGCCGCCCTGGCGGGCGGCGGCGTTGTTGCGTTTCCCCCAGATCGGTCTGGGCGGCGCGCCATTCCAGGTCCGCAGCGGCGGCCCGCAACCCGCTTCGCGGGTCCTCCACTGCGTTGCGGCCCTTCGGGTGCGGGCCGCCTCAATCTGCGGACCTTCCAGGCTTGACTCGCCGCCCACCCCGCTCCGGGGGAAACGCGGTGTTTTTTTCAGAGGAGAGAGGAACCGACCATGACACACCCCAACGACAGCGCCATGGCAGACGCCTTTGCAGAAGCCGGGATCGACACCGGGAGCCTTGACGCCACCGCCGCCGACCTTTTCGCCCAAGCCGGCATCGACGCCGGGAGCCTCGCGACCGACAGCGACGACGGGCAGGAACCCGAGCACGCCGCATCGGCAACCGCCATGGCCTGCGAAGCCGCCGCCCTCTACGGCGCGACCCCCGGCCCGGACGAATACGACAACCGGCCCCTGTGGGAAGCCCCGGACAGGATGAAGACCGTTCCGCATGGCGAGCTTACCTTTGCCGAGCAGCGCACCCGCCGCCGCGAATACAAGGTGCGCCGCGACCAGGACCCCAACTTGCACCCCGGCGACCCGCTGGACCTTCCCGACCTTCGCGCCGGGTTCGAGGACTCGCACTTGCCCGGTATCGTGCATGAGATCATCGACCTTGCCGCCGAGCGCCTGTGCGCCGATGGAACGAAGCTCGCCGACGAACGCGAGAGCCTGATCTGGGGTTTGGTCAACTGCTTCCATGCGCAGACCAACCGGCTGGACCGCGCGCTTGACCGGATGGAGCCCGAACTGCGCGACCTTCAGCGCGCGCAGGACGGCTCCGAAGTCAAATCGCTGGAACTGGAGCGGCTGACCGACAAGGCGCACAACACCAGCGACCGCCGCGATGCGCTGGAAATCTTCCGCGATTGCGCCGCCCAAGCCTACCGCGCCCGCACCGGCGAAGTCTGGCGACCGCGCCACGGCTCGCACACCAGCCGGACCGGGCATCTGACCTCCGCCGCCATCGACGCCCGCGACTTCATGCGCGCCCGCAAGGACCGCGAGACCACGGCGCACCTTCCCGACGGAACCCTTATCGCCATCGCCGGCGGAAAGGATGTTGCCGACCCGGCCGCCGTCATCGCCCGGCTGGACAAGGCCCGCGAGAAATACGCCGATATGGTGCTCGTGCATGGCGGAGGCCCCGGCGTCGAGAAGATCGCGGCGCGCTGGGCAGAGCGCAACGGCGTCCAGCAGATCGTATGCAAGCCCGATTGGGACAGGCACGGACGCGCCGCCCCGTTCCGCCGCAATGACGACCTTCTCAATCTCCTGCCGAAAGGCGTCATCGCGTTCCCCGGCTCCGGCATCACCGACAATCTCGTGGACAAGGCGCGGCAGCTTGGCATCCCGGTCCAGCGCATCGCGGCTTGAGCCCGCAGCGTTCCGAGCGGGCCGCGTCGTCACTCCGGCGGCGCGGCCCGTTTGCGTTTGTGCATCAGCATCGCGGCAACGCCGCCATCCTCGCGCGCGCTTCGCGCCGCGCTCGCGCTCCGGCTCGCATCGCTCGCCGATCGCCGTTGCGTTCCGCTGCCGCGTCACGCGCCGTTGCACCATGCCGCGCATGAGTGCATCGACGCCTGCGCCGATCCCGGCGCACTGCCGCCCGCATCGCTCGCGGCACTGCCTCGCGCACTTCGCGCCGCAGTGACCGCCTGCCCCGGACGACGATCCGGGGCCGCTCAATCGCCGCTGCGGCTCCGATCCGCCGGGTTCCCCGGCGTCGATCTCCCGATCTCCCGTGCATCGCGAATGGCCTGTTTGACCCGCCGGGGCGGGCTTCGGGGCCACACCCGACGCAGCAGGCTGCGGGTGTGCGCATGCGCGCGCGGAGCGTGCCTTGCGGCACTCGTTTGCCGCCTTTGGCCGCCTTCCGGCGTCCGCTTCTTGCAGGATCGAGCGTGTATCGGTGCGATACACGCGGTTTCTCATGGGTCGGGCATGCCCCTGTCGATCCGTGTCACCGACCGATACACGCACCGATACACGCGGACCGGGGACCGACATGCGCACCGATACACGCGCGGCGCGGCGTCGCTCAAGAGGCTGGCGTCCGCTGTCGGCGACCGATACACGCGCGACATGCGCGGGATTCCGGGGGCCGCGCCCGGATGCGGTCCGGGCGGGTGCCGATTTCGCTCAGGCAGCGTCCCGGCGCAGCGAGTCCTGGAAGGGGCGGGCCTCGGCGACCAGCTTTTCAAGCTCGTCCCCGCGCCCTTCGCGGACCATCGCGTCGCGCCTTTCGGTCGCCAGGAACCAGGTGTAGCGGAACATCCGCTCGATCAGCGGCGCCACCGAACCCTCGACCGGGGCCGGTTCGACGCTCTTCGGCGTCCGATCCGCGCCCTCAAGGCTCCGTGGGAGCGCGAGGATGCGCTTGCGGACGAGCTGCTGGTGACGGACTTTTCGTGGCCAGCGCGGCGCGCCTGACCTCTTCCCACTCCGATTCCGGGAAGCGGATGCCCCCCGTCTTGCGGACTTCGCCGGCCTTTTCGGCCGCATTCGCGCCGTCGGAGACGTCGTCACGGTCGTCCTGGCTCATCCTTCGGCCCCTCTACAGCCTCTCATCGGCGTCTTCCGCACGCCGCATGGCGCCCCCAATACGGCGCGCGCGAGGCGGAAGCGCGGCGGCCGAGCCCGGGTTTTCGTGTCGATGGCGAACGCATGCCCGGCATTTCGGCAATCGGCGCACCGCCGCAAAGGGCCGCGGCGCGGCCTCCAGACTACTTGCCTGCCGCCATGTCGCGGTATTGCTTCAGGATCGCCTTCGCCCGCGCCCGGCGGCGCTTGACGCGGGTATGCATCCAGCTGCCGTCGTAGTACTCCTCC
>JAJEAZ010000160.1 GCA_022824105.1 Alphaproteobacteria bacterium | reverse complement strand
CGCCGCTACCGACGCTTCGTCAACGGCCTCACGACCGGTAACGCACGGCTCGCGGTGGAAACGCGGTCGGCTACTCCTTCGTTCCGCAGGACTTTCACCCGCTACCCCCACACCAGTTAGCCTGGCGCTCGAAATGTCATGATGTGTCATGGAGGCACGCGGCGGCCTCCTGCTTTTCGCGCGCCTCGCATTGTCTCTGCCGCTCGCGCCATGCCTCGAATTCGGGCGTGTCCGGCTTGCCGATAAGCATCCGCCCGCCGACATTGCATTCGATCAGCCGGCCCTCGTCGCCCTCCTTCATCGGGATCAGCCCGACGCGGCATTGACTTCAGACTCATGGAAAGATCACGGCCCATTATCGTCACCCCGGCCCCCGAGCCGGGGTCCAACCATGGCTCCCGATGCCGCCGCAGCCGGTGGAGAGCAAGCTCAACCGCTGAAGCAACCGCCAGGACTGAGGCTGGACCCCGGCTTCCCCGCTCGGGGGCGAGGACAGGCGGGGGCCGGGGTGACGGTGAGAGTGGCTCCAACCATCGGTTCCGGTCATGCGTGCCTCCTTCCAGGCAAAGGGCGGGACGGGGGTGTCCCTGTTTCGCGCGTATCGCGTGCGGGCGCGGGCGGGTGTCGGCGCCGGCGCGGTTCGCGCGCCTGATTGCGCGCGCGAGACGGCGCACGCACCTCTCGCGCCTGCTCACGCCGGGGGCTTTTTCGGCCCCCAGCCGGTCGCTTTCTGCAGAAACGCCGAAAGGCGGCCCCGGGAGCCGCCTCTCTCTACTTTCATCATACACCATACCGCCAAATGTCAAGCCCGGCCGCGAACAAAAAATGAAAACGCCGGAGATTTTTCACGAAATGCCGGCAGCAGAGGCAGGCGGGGAAGGAGGTTTCGGGCGGCAATCGGCCCTTTTCTTCCCTCCCGCTTGCGAACGCAGCTCGCCATGACAAGTGAGTGCGGTGCCTATAACCTGGAGTAATGTCGAGCGGGCCCTGGTCGGATGAAGAGAACGACCTGATCGTCGCGGACTATTTCGCGATGCTGGCCGAGGATGTCGCCGGACAGCGTCCCAACAAGACCGAACACAGGCGCGTCCTGATGCCCCGCCTCCGGAACCGGACGAAAGCGGCGGTCGAATTCAAGCACCGGAATGTCAGCGCCGTGCTCATGGGCCTCGGCGAGGTTTGGCTGCCGGGCTACAGGCCGGCCGTCAATGTCCAGGCCGCGCTTGAAGACGCGGTGGAACGCTGGCTGGCGTCAAATCCGGCATGGCTGCGCCGCGCGCCGGATGAGAACCTTGCGGAGCGGAAGGCGACGCCGCTCCGGGTCGGGCCGCCGCCGACGCTGGACAACCGGCCGCCGCCCAAGCAGCTTGAGCGGATGCTGGGCATCGCGGCCCGGTTCGACGCGGCGGGCCGGGACGAGCGCAACCGGGCGCTGGGCCGCGCCGGCGAGTCCCTCGTGTTCGACCGCGAACGCGCCGTGCTGGCGGGCGCCGGCCGGGGCGATCTGGCGCGCGAGGTGCGCTGGGTGTCGGTGGAAGACGGAGACGGGGCCGGCTACGACATCGCCAGCTTCCGGCCCGACGGCCGCCCCCGGCTCATCGAGGTGAAGACCACGAACGGCTGGGAGCGCACGCCCTTCCACATCTCGCGCAACGAACTGGCCGTATCCGAGGCAAGGCGCGAGGAATGGCGCCTGTTCCGCCTCTGGAACTTCTCGCGCGAGCCGAGGGCCTTCGAACTCTTGCCCCCGCTGGAAGCGCATGTGTCCCTGATGCCGACGGCTTTCCAGGCGGGTTTTCGTTAGGCGCCCACGAGCCGCGATCCGCGCCTGCTACCGGCCTACCCAAGGGCTGTTCGCAGTCCAGGTCGCGGTGCTGACGACACAACGCCATCGACGGCCCCCGCCCTAAAGCGGCTCCAGGCGCCAGATATGGGCGTCGTTCTCGTCCAGAAGCAGGTAGATCAGGCCGTCCGGGCCGGTGCGCACGTCGCGGATGCGGTTGCCGAAATCCGTCAGCAGGCGCTCTTCATGGACCACCCTGTCGCCGTCCAGTTCCAGCCGGACGAGGAGTTGAGCGCGGAGCGCGCCGACGAACAGGTTGCCGTCCCAGCGCGGGAACCTGCCGCCGCGATAGACCGTCAGCCCCGACGGCGCGATGGAGGGCGTCCAGTATGTCGCGGGCTGCTCCATGCCCGGCCGCGCGGTTTCGTCGGTGATCTTCGTGCCGCTGTAATTGCGCCCGTGGGTGATGACCGGCCAGCCGTAGTTCCGCCCGCGCCGAACGAGGTTGACCTCGTCGCCGCCGCGCGGCCCGTGCTCCTGCGACCACAGCCGGCCGGTGGCCGGGTCGAAGGCGAGGCCTTGCGGGTTGCGGTGCCCGTAAGACCATATCTCCGGCAGCGCTCCGGACCTGCCAGCGAAGGGATTGTCGGGCGGCGGCGCCCCGTCGGGATCGAGTCTCAGGATCGCGCCGGCATGGGTGCCGAGGTCCTGGGCGCTCGGCCGGTAGCCGCGGTCTCCGATGGTGACGAACAGCGTTCCGTCCGGGGCGAACCGCAGCCGCGAGCCGAAATGCCGGCCCGTGCCGCTTGCCGCGCGGGCGGTGAAGACGGTCTCGAACCCGTGGAGCCGGCCGCCTTCCAGCCGCGCCGTGCTGACCGCCGTCGTCCAGCCGTCCGCCGTGTCCGCGATGTGGCTCAGATAGAGCCGCCGGCTGGCCGCGAAGCCGGGGTCGAGCGCGACATCCATCAGCCCGCCCTGGCCGTAGGCTTCGATGCGCGGCAGCCCTCGAAGCGGGTCCGACGGCTTCCCGCCCGGCTCCAGGATGCGGAGATTGCCGTCCAGTTCCGTCACCAGCAGGCGGCCATCGGGAAGGAACGCCATGCCCCAGGCCTGGTCGAACGGGCCGCCGACGGGAACGAGGCGGAAGGCATGCTTCTCCGAGCGGTATTCGCGCGGTTCGGCGGCCTGCGCGAGATCGCCCGGAATTGCGTCCAGGCAGAGCAGGGCGGCGAGCGCAGCGGCCCGGATTCGGCGCGCGAAGGAACCGGATTTGTCGGGTGTTGTGCTGTCCGTCCTACGGGAAACAGCCCCGGCCTGCTCCAAACCGTCACCCCGGACTTGGTCCGGGGGCCATCCCGGGCCATCTGCGCTCGCCGCAGCCGTTCGAAACCAGACGGGACCGCTTGCGCCCGCCGAGAAAGCCGGAGTTGGCCCCCGGATCAAGTCCGGGGTGACGGCGTTTGCCTGTCTTCGTCCCGTTTCGACACGAAAAATGTCCACTCCGTTCATCCGCCGGGCGCCTGGCGGCTTTCGCCGGTTACAGCGCCGCCGGCTCCTTCTTCCGGGCCTTTGCTTTCGCTTTCGGCGGGGCGGGGGCCGGGTCGGGGTAGGCGAAGGTCAGGCCGTCTTCGCCGGCGTCCACCTCCACCGAACCGCCCTTGGCCAGGCGGCCGAACAGCAGTTCCTCGGCGAGCGGCTTCTTGATGCTCTCCTGGATCACGCGGGCGAGCGGACGCGCGCCGTATTCCGTGCTGTAGCCCTTTTCGGCCAGCCATTCGCGGGCCGCGTCGGTCAGCAGGATTTCGACCTGGCGGTCGTCGAGCTGGCCCTCCAGCTCCGCGACAAACTTGTCCACCACCCGATGCACGACCTCCATCGGCAGGTTGCCGAAGGAGATGATCGCGTCCAGCCGGTTGCGGAACTCCGGCGAGAACAGCCTGTCGATGGCCTCCTTGTCGTCGCCCTCGCGGACATTGCGCCCGAAGCCGATCGCCGCCTTTGCGAGGTCCGACGCGCCGGCATTGGTCGTCATGATGACGATGACATTGCGGAAATCGACCTGCTTGCCGCTGTGGTCGGTCAGCTTGCCGTGGTCCATGATCTGGAGCAGCACGTTGAACACGTCGGGATGCGCCTTCTCGATCTCGTCGAGCAGCAGCACCACATGCGGGTTCTTGTCCACCGCGTCGGTCAGCAGGCCGCCCTGGTCGAAGCCGACATAGCCGGGCGGCGCGCCGATCAGCCGCGAGACGCTGTGGCGCTCCATATATTCCGACATGTCGAAGCGCACGAGCTCGACGCCGAGGCAGCGCGCAAGCTGGCGGGCGGCCTCCGTCTTGCCGACGCCCGTTGGGCCCGAGAACAGGTAGCTGCCGATGGGCTTCTCCGGCTCACGCAAGCCGGCCCGGGCGAGCTTGACCGCGCTCGCCAGCGCCTCGATGGCCGTGTCCTGACCGAACACGACCGTCTTCAGGTCGCGCTCCAGCGTCTGCAGCGCCTCGCGGTCGTCGCGGCTGACGCTCTTCGGCGGGATGCGGGCGATCTTGGCGACGATGCCCTCGACATCGCGCACGCCCACGGTCTTCTTGCGCCGGCTGGGCGGCAGCAGGAGCTGGGCGGCGCCGACCTCGTCGATGACGTCGATCGCCTTGTCCGGCAGCTTGCGGTCGTTGATGTAGCGCGCCGAGAGGCTGACCGCCGTGCGGATGGCCTCGGTCGTGTAGCGGACGCCGTGATGCTCCTCGTAATAGGGCTTGAGGCCCATCATGATCTTGATGGCGTCCGGCACCGACGGTTCATGCACGTCGATCTTCTGGAAGCGGCGGACCAGCGCGCGGTCCTTCTCGAAATAGTTGCGGTATTCCTTGTAGGTGGTGGAGCCGATGCAGCGCAGCGTGCCGCTGGCGAGCGCGGGTTTCAGTATGTTGGAGGCGTCCATCGAGCCGCCGCTGGTGGCGCCGGCGCCGATGACGGTGTGGATTTCGTCGATGAACAGGATGGCGCCTTCGAGCGAATCGAGCTCCGCCAGCACCTGCTTCAGGCGTTCCTCGAAGTCTCCCCGGTAGCGCGTGCCCGCGAGCAGCGAGCCCATGTCGAGCGCGTAGATGGTCGCCTCCGCCAGCACCTCGGGCACCGCGCCCTCGACGATCTTGCGCGCCAGGCCCTCGGCGATCGCTGTCTTGCCGACGCCGGGCTCGCCCACATAGAGCGGGTTGTTCTTGGTCCTCCGGCAGAGGATCTGGATGGTCCGCTCGACTTCGAGCTCGCGCCCGATCAGCGGGTCGATCTTGCCGGCGTCCGCCTTCTCGTTGAGGTTGACGCAATAGGCCTGCAGCGCTTCGGCCTGTTTGCCCTTGGCCGACTCGCCGCCTTCGTTCTCCTGGCGCTCCTCGGCGCCGCGCACCCGCCGGGGCTCGGAGTGGCCGGCGCTCTTGGCGATGCCGTGGCTGATGTAGTTCACGGCGTCGAGGCGGGTCATTTCCTGGCCCTGGAGGAAGAACACGGCGTGGCTCTCGCGCTCGGAGAAGATCGCCACGAGCACGTTGGCGCCCGTTACCTCCTCGCGCCCCGACGATTGCACATGGATGGCGGCGCGCTGGAGGACGCGCTGGAAGCCGGCGGTCGGCTTGGGGTCGCCCTCCCGGTCCACCACGAGATTGTCGAGTTCCTCGTCCAGATAGCCCGAGACCTCGGTCCTCAGATTGTCGACCTCCACCGAGCAGGCCCGCAGGACGGCGATGCAGTCCCGGTCCTCGGTAAGCGCCAGCAGCAGATGCTCCAGCGTCGCATATTCGTGCCTGCGCTCCTTCGCGTAGGACAGCGCCCGGTGCAGCGTCTGTTCGAGGGTGCGGGACAGCATCGACCGGCTACTCCTTTTCGAGCGTCAGCTGCAGCGGGTGTTCGTGCCGCCTCGCAAAATCCACCACCTGGGTGACCTTTGTCTCGGCGACCTCGTAGGTATAGACGCCGCAGACCCCGATTCCCCGTTGATGAACCATCAGCATGATTTTCGTCGCCTCTTCGCGGCTCTTGTGGAAGAAGGCCTGCAGGATGTGAACGACGAATTCCATCGGCGTGTAGTCGTCATTGAGCATGATGACCTTGTACAGCGAAGGCTTCTTCGTCTCCGGCTTGGCTCTGACGAGCACACCCGTATTCGGGCCTTCGTCTCCGCCTCGCCGTTCGTCGCTCATCCACTTCTCTCCCGCACGGGAACCGTATCCGCGAGACTAGCATAACCGGTATCGAAGTAGGAGTAAGCCGCAGGCGTTCAAGGGCGGGCACCAGACCCTCCGCCGAGGAAAAGACGCCCTGCGGCATTGCAGCGGAACCGGATTGACTCTATGTCGGCCGGGGAGGGCCCATGAAAGCGATTCCCGCTGTCCTGCTTCTGGTCGCATTTGTGTTCGCGGCCGATCCCGCGCCAGCGGCGCGCTACGCTGCGGTTGTCGTGGACGCCGACAGCGGCGCTGTGCTCCACGGAGAACGGTCCACGGCGCGCCGTTATCCGGCATCGCTGACCAAGATGATGACCCTCTATCTCATCTTCGAGCGGCTCCGAAGCGGCAAGTACAAGCTCACGACCCGCATGAAGGTCCCGCACCGCGCGACATTGCAGCCGCCCTCCCGGCTCGGCGTCAAACGCGGTTCGACCATCACCGTGCGCGACGCGATACGCGCGCTCGTCGTCAAGTCGGCCAACGATGTGGCGACGACGGTCGCCTACCATATCGCCGGCAGCGAGCGGAAGTTCGCGAGGGTGATGAACCGCAAGGCCCGGCAACTCGGCATGCACCGCACCTCGTTCCGGAATGCGTCGGGTCTCTGGCATTCCCAGCAATGGACCACAGCCCGCGACATGGCCCGTCTGGCGCGCGCCCTCATGAGGAATTTCCCACAGTATTACAGCTACTTCTCCTTGAAATCGTTCAAGTTCAGGGGGCGCACATACCGTTCCCACAACCGTCTGCTGCGCCGCTATTCCGGGGCCGACGGGCTCAAGACGGGCTACATATCCAAGTCCGGTTTCAACCTGGCTTTCTCTGCCGTCCGCAAGGGGCGCCGCCTGATTACCGTGGTCATGGGAGGGCGGACGGCCCGCTCGCGCGACCGCCATGTCGCGAAGCTGACGGACCGCGTCTTCGCCCGGTTGACGCCGCGCCGGGCCGTTGACGAGAGCGGGCCCGTCTGGGCGGTGCAGGTGGGCGCGGTGCGGGACAAGGCCGCCGCCCGCAGGATGGCGCGCACCGCGGCGAAAAAGATAGGCGTTCCAAGCGGAGGCGCCTGGGGCGCATGGCCCAAGGCGCGGCGCAACGGAGGCACGGTGTATCGGGCCCGGCTCGTGGGTTACGGAAAGAGCGATGCTTTCCGGGCCTGCCGCAAGCTGAAGACCCGGCGTATGGACTGCTTTGTCATCCGCCACGGCAAGGCGCCGATCCTCGCGCCGCCGCCAGTGCCTGCGCCCCGGATTGCCAAAGCCCCGTCGGCCTCGCCGGTTCCGGCGCCTTCGGGCGCGCAGCCGCCCGCTGCGAAATCGAAACTGCCGGCCATCGCAGCGATACCGAAATTGCCGCCGCAAGTCTCCGCGGCCGATGTCGGCGACTACGCTGTCCAGGTAGGCGTCTATGCCAGCCGGAAAACGGCGCGAAAGCAGGCCCAGACCGCGGCGGGACTGCTGCGCGGACTGCCCGATGGGGTCTATGCCGGCGCCTGGCCGATGAGAGCCTCCAGCGGGCGCAAGCTCTACAGGGCCCGTCTCGCCGGTTTCGAGGAAGACGCCGCCAGGCGAGCCTGCGCCGACCTCAAGCGCAAGAAGCGCGACTGCCTGGTCCTGCTCCACCTCAAGGGACGCAGGGCGCGGGCGTGAGCGCCGGGAACGGAGCGGCTGCCGTTCCCCGAAGGAGCGCGCGGCCGCCGGTCCTGCCGCCGCCTGCGGTCGCCGAGGCGATTCGCGCGATGGAGACCGAGGCTGCGGTCAGGACATCGCCCTGCGGCGACGGCGAGATGGTCTGGCGGGTCTTCGGCCGTCCCGGCGCTCCTCCGCTCATGCTGATGCATGGCGGTTACGGCTCCTGGTGGCACTGGTTCCGCAATGTCCGGTCCCTGGCGCGCGACCGCCGGGTCTATGCTTGCGACACGCCCGGGCTCGGCGAATCGGCCCCGCCGCCGGACCGGCGGGATATCGACTCGATCGGGCGGATCGTCGCCGACGGCCTGCGATATGTGCTGGAGGAACGGGACCTGAAGGTCGATCTCGTCGGGTTTTCGTTCGGCGGCATCGTCGGCGGCCATGCGGCGCCCTACCTGCCGGACCTGCTGAACAGCTTCACCATGGTCGGCGTCGGCGCGATGGGTCTGCGGCGGGCGCGGGGACCGGCGTTGGAGCGCTTCCGGCGGGACATGACCCCGGCCCAGCTGAAGAGCCTCGCGCGGCGCAACCTCGAGATCCTGATGCTGGCGGACCCGCGCGCCGTCGACGATTTCGCGGTCCACATGCAGGTCACCAACACGATGCGGGCCGTCACCAAGAGCCGCTGGGTGAGCGCGACGCCCGCGCTCCGCGACCGCCTGCCGCTGATCGAGGCGCCGCTGGCCGCGATCTGGGGCGAATGGGACTGGACCGCCTGGCCCTTCTTCCGCGAGCGGGTCGCCGCCATTCGCGCCATCCGGCCTGCGGCCCGGATCGCCATGGTGCCGCACGCCGGCCACTGGGCCATGTACGAACGGCCTGCAGCTTTCGAGCAGGCGCTTCGGACCGTCCTGCCCGAACGGCAGTGAAGCAGGTTTGGGGAGGGTCTGGAGCGGGAGACGAGATTTGAACTCGCGACCCTCACGTTGGCAACGTGATGCTCTACCTCTGAGCTACTCCCGCGTCAGGCAGCGCAACATAGGCGAAATCGGGCAGGGCGCAAGCGCAAAGTCCGGAGGTCGCCGGGCATGGTCGCGGGATACTGACTCTTCGGGCGGGGACTGATATAGAGTTGCGGACAGGGCAAGACCGGGAGGGGTGCCATGAAATTCAGGACAATCGCGCGCGGCCTGGCGGCCGGCGTGGCAGCGCTGGTGTTCGCAGTGTCGGCGCAGGCGGCGGACAAGACGATCAAGATCGGCGTCATCTACGACTATACAGGGCCGCTGGCCGGCGGCGGGTCGGAGCTGCAGGCGCGCGGCGCCAAGATTATGATCGACTACATCAACGCCCAGGGCGGCGTCGAGGGCTACAAGATCGAGCCGATCTACGCGGACGCGCAGTCCAAGCCCGACGTGGCGATCAACGAGGCCGTCCGCCTCATCGAGCAGGAAAATGTGGACATGCTGCTCGGCTTCTACAGTTCGGCCCAGTGCGTGCCGGTGGCCGCCCGCGTCGAGCAGCTCAAGAAGTTCATGTGGATCACCACCTGCATCTCGCCGGCGGTGCTCCGGGACCGGAACCTGAAATATGTGTTCCGCCCGCAGGTGCATGGCGGCATGTTCGGCACGTCTTCGACCGACTTCCTGGCTGCCTATTCCAAGGAGAAGCTCGGCATCGAACCGTCGGACCTCAAGGTCGCGATCATCCATGAGGACGGCCCTTACGGCTCCGGCGTCGCCGCAGGCAACGAGGCCGGCTCGGAGCAGCATGGCTTCGATATCGTCCTGAAGGAAGGCTACGCCACGACGGCGCCCGACCTTTCCTCGCTGGTCACGAAGCTGAAGCGCGCCCGTCCGGACGTGATCCTGCACACCGGCTACAACCCGGACATCAGCCTGTTCCTGCGTCAGGCCCAGGAGCAGGGCCTGCGGTTCCGCGCCCTGATCGGCCATGGCGCCGGCTACGGTGTGCCGGACAAGCTTTACGAGGCCCTTGGCGATGCCGCCAACCACATCTTCAACGTCGATCCGGTCGCCATCTGGCTGCTCGACCCGGCATCCCTCGCGCCCGGACTCGGCGACGTGACCGAAATGGTCGGCAGGGAATACGCCAAGGCCGCGGGAACGCCGGACATGGACCTGAAGCGGATTTCCGCGCATGTCGGCATGGCGGCGTCCAACGCGCATGTTTTCTTCACTGATGTGCTGCCGCGCGCAATCCGCGACCATGGCGGCATCTCGGCCGATGCGCTCAGGGCCGCGGCTCTCGAAACCGATATACCCGTCGGCGGAACGCTGCTCGGCTTCGGCGTCAAGTTCCCGGAGCCCGGCAGCGCGATGGACGGCCAGAATACCGAGGCCTTCCCGGTCGTCGTCCAGTATGTGGACCGGGACATCAAGGTCGCCTGGCCGAAGGCGCTCCAGACCATCGACCCCGTTCTGCCGCTGCCGGACTCGTCCCCCTACGCGAAGTGACGATCCGCGCATCGACACGAACCGGGGGAGGGGGCTGAGCCGTGCTGGCCGTCGAACATCTCTTTAAGCGTTTCGGCGGCTTCACGGCCGTGAGCGACGTCTCCTTTCATGTCGAGCAGGGCGAAATACTGGGGCTGATCGGGCCTAACGGCTCCGGCAAGAGCACGATCTTCAACATGCTCGCCGGAGCCTTCCCGCCCACGGCGGGGTCGATCCGGTTCGAAGGCCGGGAGCTGGCGGGGCTTATGCCGCACCGGATCGTGCATATGGGCATCGGGCGCACATTCCAGATACCTCGGCCTTTCCGGCGCCTGTCGATCCTCGAAAATGCAGCGCTCGCGGGATATTACGGGCAGGACCATGTCTCCCGGGCGGAGGCCTGGGAGGCGGCCGAGGAGGCGCTGGAAATGGTCGGGCTGCCAACCGACCCCAGGGCCGAGACAAGCAGCCTGGGCGCGGCCGGTCTCAAGAAGCTGGAACTCGCCAAGGCGCTGGCAACGAAACCCCGGCTGCTGCTGGCCGATGAAAGCCTGGGCGGCCTGGACGACAGCGAGATGGACCAGGCAGCGGACATGCTCGGCAAGATCCGCGCCGAGAAGGGGATCACGGTGATCTGGGTCGAGCACATCATGGGGGTGCTGATGCGGGTCGTGGACCGCGTGATGGTGCTGGACCACGGCGAGAAGATCTCGGAGGGATCGCCTTCGGAGGTAGCGAACGACCCGCGCGTGATCGAAGTGTATCTCGGCACGGATACCGTCGATACCGGCGCTGCGGCGGACGCCTGAAGCAGGCAAGACGGAACGCCCGAACCCGATGCTGACGCTCTCCAATGTCGACGCCGGATACGGCACGTTTCAGGCGCTGTTCGACTGTACGCTGGAAGTCAATGCCGGAGAGGCGGTTGCCGTGATCGGGCCGAACGGCGCCGGCAAGACGACGCTGATGCGGGTCATCTCCGGCCTCATTCCCGCGCGCGGCGGCCGCATGGACATGGAGGGGCGCGACCTTGTGGCCACGCCCCCGCACCGGATCGTCGATCTCGGGATTGCGCATGTACCGGAGAACCGGCGTCTCTTTCCCCGCATGTCGGTGGAGGACAATCTGCGCATGGGGGCATTCGTCCCCTCCGCCCGCGCGGCGTTCTCCCGCCGGCTCGAATTCGTCTATGACCTGTTCCCGCGCATGAAGGAGCGGCGCCACCAGCTCGCCGGCACGCTCTCCGGCGGCGAGCAGCAGATGTGCGCTATCGGGCGCGCGCTGATGAGCGAACCGAAGCTGTTGCTGCTGGACGAGCCCTCGGCCGGTCTCGCGCCGGTCATCGTGCAGCGCATTTTCGAATTGGTGCGGGTCATTCGCGAGCAGGGGCTGACGGTGCTGATCGTGGAGCAGAACGTGCAGCAGGTGCTGCGCGTCGTGGACCGTGCCTATGTGCTGGAGGCGGGTTCCATCCGGATGAGCGGCGCGGCCGAGGAACTGGCCGCCAGCGACGAGATACGACGCCTCTATATGGGCCTTTGAGGCCTGGCGCTTCGGGAACGGGGAACGGGAATGGGCAGGATCGATACCCGCGTCTGGCTGATCGTAATCGCGGCAGGGCTGTTCGTGTGCCTGGCCTATGTGCCCGCGATCATACGGGAAGGCAATCTCGGCTTCGCGGTTTCGGACGTTTTCCTCTACGAGGCGATGATAAACGGGCTGCTCCTCGGCGGCGTGCTGGCGCTGCTGTCGCTTGGTCTGAACCTGATCTTCGGCGTCGTGGACGTCGTCTGGATCTGTTACGCCGAGATCGTGATGCTGGGCATGTACGGCATCTACTAT
>JAJEAZ010000460.1 GCA_022824105.1 Alphaproteobacteria bacterium | reverse complement strand
GGCGCCGGCACTCGACGGGTCGGCACCCACGCCCGGGCGCGAGACCGCGCCGGAGACCCTGCCATCGCCTGCCGCGGAGGCCGTCGCCTGGGCGATGGCGCACCTGTCGGAGCGCGAGGCGGTGTTCGCCCGCGCCGATCTTCTGGCCGCCGCGCTCGCCCACGGGCCGGGCAGGACGACCATCGGCGAGGCCGAGCGCGAGGTGGCGCGGCTGGAGAAGGCAGGCGCGCTGCACGCGGTGGACATGCCGGGGGCCGAGGACTCGCTCGCCACTGACCGCACCGCCGGCGAGGAGCGCGAGACGGTTGCGCTGATGCGGGGCGGCCAGGGCCGCGGCCGGGCGCCGATGCGCGGCTGGCAGGTCCAGGGGCATCTCAACCGGGGACCGCTCACGGCCGGCCAGAAGGAGGCGGTGAAGCTGATCCTGTCGGCGAGGGACCGCACGGTGGGCGTGCAGGGCTATGCCGGCACGGGGAAGACCACCATGCTGAATCGGGCGCGGACGCTGGCGGAGAAGAAGGGCTGGCGCATGGCGGGCCTCGCGCCCTCCGCCTCGGCTGTGCAGACGCTGGCGTCGGAGGCTGGCATCGAGTCGGAAACCCTCCAGCGCTTCCTCGTCCGCAATGCCGGCGTCGCCGAGGGGCGGCTCACGAAGAAAGGCGCGAAGGCGATGCGCGCCGCGTTCGCGAAGACGATCCTCGTGGTCGACGAGGGCTCGCTCGCCTCGACCGTGCAGGCCCGCGACCTGCTGCGCGTCGCGAACGCGCTCCGCATCCCCCGCGTGGTGCTGGTGGGCGACGCGAAGCAGCTCGACGCGGTGGATGCGGGCAAGCCCTTCGCCCAGCTCCAGGCCGCCGGGATGCAGACCGCGACGATGGACGAGATCATGCGCCAGCGCGACCCGGCGCTGAAGGAGGCCGTCGAGGCGAGCCTCAAGGGCGACATCGAACGCGCCTTCGAGAAGCTCGGGGACAACATCGCCGAGGTGAAGCCCGACAACATCGCAGGCGCCGTCGCCGCGCGCTGGCTGGGGCTGTCCACGGAAGCGCGGGAGAACACCGGCGTGATGGCGCCCTCCCACGAGCTTCGGCAGCAGATCAACGGCCACATCCGCGAGCGCCTCGCCCGCGAGGGCCGCATCCACGGCCCCGCCATGCAGTCCGAGCGGCTGGTCTCGAAGGGCTACACCGGGCCTGAGAAGGCGCTCGCCGCCAACTACGCCATGGGCGACGTGGTGGCGTTCCACCGGCCCTACAAGCGCATCGGCGTCGGGAAGAGCGACGAGCGCACCGTCACCGGCGTCGACCGCGCGAACCACGAGGTGCTTCTCGACGATCGCCACGGCGGCGCCGTCGCCTGGAAGCCCGACGAGATCGGCGGGCGACGGGGCGGCAGCGAGGTCTACCGCCGCGAGGACATCGAGCTCAGGGCCGGCGACCGCATCCGCTGGACGCGCAACGACGCCGGCCTCGGGCTGGTCAACAGCCGCACGGCGGACGTGATCGCGGTGAAGGACGGCCGGGTGACGTTCGCCCTGGAGGACGGCAAGACGCTGGAGCTCGGCGCGGGCGATCCCCAACTGCGCCATCTCGACCACGCCTGGGCCTCCACCGTGCACGCGTTCCAGGGCCGCACGGTGGACAACGTGATCGCCGCGATGGAGGCCCGGCACAAGCACCTGACCACCCAGAAGAGCTTCTACGTCGAGATCAGCCGGGCGCGGGACCGCGCCGAGCTGGTCACCGACGACGCGACGGACCTCAAGGCGCAGCTCCAGGCCGTCACCGGCGAGCGCATCGCCGCGCTCGAAGGCATCGGCGAGACGCCCCGTGGGGCCGGACGCGACGCGCCGGACAAGGCGGCGGAGGGGGCACCCAGCCGCGACACCGGGTGGGAACGCGGGGCGGGCCAGAACGTGGGGAAGGACCGCGGGACGGAAGGAACACCGTCGAAGGCGCCCGCGAAGGAAGCCGAAGGACCGGCGCGTGGGCGCGGCAAGGGAGGCATGGACCTTGGATTGTGATGCGGCCGCCATGCCGGCCGATGTGCGAGGAGGGGTTGAGCGATGAGCGAAGTCGAGCGCAACGGCGCCGCGGGCGACGCGAATGCGGCCGGACAGACGCACGATCTCCGCCGGACCCGCAGCATCCGCTTCTCGGATTCCGAGTGGGAGGAGGTCAAGCGCGCGGCGCGGGGGCACGACATGCCGGCCGCGGAGTTCGTTCGCCGGACCATGTTGGGGCTCGTACGCGCGCCCGATGGTGGCGACCCGGCTTCGGTTCCGCCGTCGTGGGCGCCGCTGATCGAGCGGATGTTCCGCTACGCCTGGTTCCTCGCGACCGAGAAACGCGACGAAATGCTCCGCGAAGGGCGCGGCGAAGAGGTCGACAGACTGGTCGCGGAGGCCCGCGCCTTCCAGGAATCGCTTCGCCGAGGCGCCCCGGACTGAGCACGGGCGGCGCTCGGGACCGCGCAACTCACGCGCACTGCGGCCGGTGACGGGAGGGGCCGGGCGGCCCGGGCGGGCGCAACTCGCGCGAAACACGCGGACCGCGGATCATGGCTCCGGAGAGATCGGTGCGCACTGCGGCCGGTGACGGGCCGGGCCACCCGGCGACAGGGCGGTGACGATCTGCGAGTTGCGCGCGCAACTCGCTCACTCCAACAACCCCGCGACCCCCGATGACACCCGATGACCCCGAGAGGACAGGGCATGGAACCCGGTGTCACGCCTGCATTATCAATGCGTGGGGTGTGGACGAAAAGCCCGCCCCGGCGGGTCGGAATCACGATGCGCGATGGATGAGCGATGGGGGAATCGACGCCGGGGAACCCGGCGGAGGGGAGCCGCCACGGCGCTTGAGTGGCGGGCGGTGCGGCCGGAGCCGCAGGCAGCCGTGCGCAGCACGCTGCTGAAGGCGATGGCGGCGCCGGCCGCACCGGTGCCGGCACTGCTGCACGGCGCAGTGCGGAGGCTGGTGTCCGGCAAAGCCGGCACCGGCGACGCACGGAGTGCTGCGGCGGCGAGCCGAGGCGATGCCCGCAGCCGGCGCAGCCGGCCAGGGCGAGCGAGGCGAGGTCGCCGACGAGCGCGGCGCGCAGCGCCGTCGCGAGGAGAGAACGGCGGGCTGGCGGACGATGCCGTCGAACATGGCAACGAACGCGTCGTCCCGGCAGCGGCGGCGAG
>JAJEAZ010000577.1 GCA_022824105.1 Alphaproteobacteria bacterium | reverse complement strand
GGCCTCGATGTCCGCCGGGTCCGCCTTCACCCGCGCGAGGCCCTCCGTCAGCAGCGCGAGGCCCCTGAGCGCCTGCGCGTCCCCGTAAGCGTGCGCCTCGCCGGAACAGACTCCTTCGACGCAATGGTCCACGGCGCGCACACCGGTCGAGAGGAACAGCCATTCCGGCGTATGCACCGTCGGCGCCGGGTCGAGGATCACGGCGCTCGGAATGGCGTCCGGATGGTGGAACAGCTCCTTCAGCTTCACGCGCTCGTCCGTGACGCCCGCAATGGCGCTGAACTCGCCGGCCGAGAGCGTGGTCGGGATGGAGACCTGCGGGATCGCCGGCCCGGCCGCCGGGTCGCGCAGCGCGTCCATCTGCTCCGCCGTGCGGATGTCGTTGGCGAGGCACATGCGCACCGCCTTCGCGCCGTCGGTCAGCGAGCCGCCGCCGAAGGTGACGATCAGGTCGGCATCGGCCGCGCGGGCGGCCTCGGCCGCGTCGATCACATCGCTGCGGGGCGTGTGCGGCCTCATGCGGTCGAACTGCCCGGCGACCTTGTTGCCGAGCGCGCGGCGGAGCTTTTCGACCTCTCCGGTCTCGCGGTTGAGCGTGCCGCTCACCATGAGGAAGATGCGCTCGGTGCCCAGCCGCTCCGCCTCCTCGGCCACCGCCTCTTCCAGCGGCGCGCCGAAGCTCACCGCCTCCATCCGCCCGAACGCCACCCGGCCCGATTTCACTGCATGCCCTCCCCGCCTTGCCGGGTGCGAGCATATGGCGACCGCATCCCCCGTCAATCTTGCGCGCGGTCCCGGCGACCTCCGCCCATGCCGGAGAGGCCCCATGCGGCAAGCGCGAGGGCGATGCCCGCCGCCGCGGCGCGAACGATGTTCCACGACTGCCAGGGGCCGGAGTAGTTCCGCCAAGCCTCCCGCGCCCCGGCGGCGTCAAGCGGCGTCGCGACCAGGGCCAGCGCCTCGTTCAGCGGCACGTTGACCGTCATCGTCGGCAGCATGGCGCCCAGGACATACAGGAGGCCGGCCAGCGCGAAGCAGACTGCGGCGCGGCGCTCCCGGGCTCTCGCGGCGACCAGCGCCGCGAAGACCAGCAGCACGGGCGTGCCGAAGAAAGCCGGCGCGAAGAGCCAGTTGCGCACGCTCGCATTCATGGCCTGCATGGCGGCTATGGCGATATTGGCGTCGGCCGCGTCCAGCCCCCACATGGTCGAGCAGACCCAGGCGAAGAAAAAGCCGAACATCGCCCCTGAGAAGAGCAGCGACAATACGGCCAGCGGCTTCAGCAGGCCCACGCTCCGGTCGGCTCCTGCGGTCATCGCATCGCTTTCAAGGAGCGGCGGCGGAAGCGGATACTCGCGCGCCGGATCGGGTCCGTCCACAGCCATATCCATGTTCATGCCATTCGGAGCCCGGATGGTCCTTCCGCGTTGCGCAGCTATTGTCCAACTTCGTCCCCGCTCCTATTGTGACTACAATAGTTACAATAGGAGGTCGGCATGCGGGAAGTCCAATTGCGCCAGGCCAAGGCCACCCTGTCTTCATTGGTCGAAGGAGCGGCGCAGGGAGAAGCGGCGGTCATTACACGCCGCGGCAGGCCCCGGGCCGTCCTTGTCGGCATCAAGGAATGGGAACGACTCAGCGGGGTCCCTTCGTTCGGTCGCCTGCTGCTCGCCTCGGGACTGGAAGACGGCGACTTGCCGGCGCGGGACAGGAGTCCCCCAAGAGACGCGCCGGTCTAGGAGCCGTCTCGTTGTATCTGGTCGATACCGACATCCTCTCGACCGGGGCGCCGGGCCGACGGGAGCGGACTGCCGCGTTGGCGGACTGGATGGATGCGCACTCCGATGACCTGTTCCTGTCCGCTGTCACTGTTGCAGAGATTTGCAGCGGCATTGCCCGGCTTCGACGGACCGGAGCAGCCGCCAGGGCTGCGCGCCTCGACGATTGGCTCGAACTCGTCCTCCATCTCTACGGCGCGCGGATAATTCCCTTCGACACCGCCGCAGCGCGGCAGGCGGGACTGCTGATGGACCGGGAGCGTGCGGCCGGCCGCTCGCCCGGCTTTGCCGACATCGCCATTGCAGCGACGGCGGCCGGTCGGAACCTCACCATCCTCACGCGCAATCTTCGTCATTTCCGACCGCTTGGCATCCCGGCGCTGAATCCGCTCGAAGCGCTGCCCGAATGATCACTGTCCCGCAGCCTGCCGGCTCCTCCGGCCTTCCCATCCCATCGCTCCTGCGCTCTACTGGAGCGGATTACGGCATGAAGGGTCCGGCTGCCATGACCGCATACAAATTCGACGACCGCGCCATCGACTGGGCGCCGTTCAACGGCTTCGAGGGGCTCTACTACGCCATCCAGAGCGTGGACCGGGAGCTGAACCGGGTCGACATGCTGATGAAGTTCGACCCCGACACCAACTGCGTGCCGCATACCCATGTCGGCGTCACCAAGACGCTGGTGCTGGAGGGCGAGCACCGCATCTACAAGCCAGCGCCCGACGGGACGCTCGGGCCTCCCGACATCCGTCCTGCCGGCACCTTCTCGGAAAACCGGGGCGACGAGACCCATGTCGAGGGCGGCGGGCCGGCGGGCGCGATCATCCTGCTTTCCATGCAGGCGGTGGCGGGCGACGTGTACGACATCCTCTCAGAGGACCTCACGCTCGACCGCAAGATCACGCTCGACAATTTTGCCCGCGGGCTGGAGCGCCAGCGCGCAAGGGCGGCCTGACGGCCGGCGCGAGGCCCGCGGGGACGCTACCGGACCGGCATGCCCTCGTCCTTGGGAAGGTCGGGGTCCATCGGGCACCAGGCCTGCGCGCTGCCGACGAAAATGTCCCGGCTCGGCCGATACAGGCCGGGATCGTCGAGGCTTCCCGCGTAAAGCACCCGCACCCCTTCGGACGCCCCGTTTTTCAGGAACACGGGAGAGCCGCATTCGGGGCAGAAGGCGCGGCGCATGGGGTGGCCCCTGTCCGCGGGCCTCTCGAACCAGGCGGGCTCGCCGCTCAGCAGGGTGAAATCGCGCTCCCGGACCGCCACGGCCGGGAAGAAGGCGCTGCCCGTGGCCTGCTGGCAGTCCCGGCAATGGCAGTTGCCCATATAGACCGGCGCGCCCTTGACCTGGTAGCGAATGGCGCCGCACGCGCAGCCGCCGCCGAACGGGACGTCCATGACCGTCCTCCCCCTTGCGTCGTCGGCGGAGTATAGCCGGTCGCCGCCGGGCGCGCCGGTGCGTTGCGGAGAAGCGGGCGGCAGGGTATGAGCGGCCCCATGGCTGCACACCAATATGTCTATGTGATGCACGGGCTCGCCAAGGCCTATCCGGGCGGGCGCAAGGTGCTGGACAATATCCGCCTCGCCTTCCTGCCGGGCGCCAAGATCGGCGTGCTCGGGCCGAACGGGGCCGGCAAATCGACGCTCATGCGCATCATGGCCGGCATCGAGACCGAGTTCGACGGCGAGGCCTGGGCGGCGGACGGCGTGCGCGTCGGCTACCTGCCGCAGGAGCCGGAGCTGGACCCGGCACGCGACGTGATGGGCAACGTCATGGAGGGCGTGGCGGAGACGGCGTGGCTGCTGGAGCGCTTCAACGAGGTGAGCGCGCGCTTCGCCGAGGACCTGACGCCCGAGGAGATGGACGCGCTGATCGAGGAGCAGGGCGAACTGCAGGAGCGCATCGACGCGGCGAACGGCTGGGAACTGGAGCGCACGGTCGAGATCGCCATGGACGCGCTGCGCTGCCCGCCGGGCGACGCCGACACAGGCACGCTGTCCGGCGGCGAGCGGCGGCGGGTGGCGCTCTGCCGGCTGCTGCTCTCCCGGCCCGACCTGCTGCTGCTGGACGAGCCGACCAACCATCTGGACGCGGAGAGCGTCGCCTGGCTGGAGCGCTTCCTGGAGCGGTATGAGGGCACGGTGGTGGCCGTCACCCATGACCGCTACTTCCTCGACAATGTCGCCGGCTGGATCCTGGAGCTGGATCGCGGGCGCGGCGTGCCGTTCGAGGGCAACTACTCCTCCTGGCTGGAGCAGAAGGAGCGCCGCCTCGCGCTGGAGGAGAAGCAGGAGAGCGCGCGGCGACGGGTGCTGCAGCGCGAGCTCGAATGGGTCCGCCAGAGCCCGCGCGCCCGGCAGGCCAAGAGCCGCGCCCGGCTCAGGGCCTATGAGGAGCTGCTGGCCGAGGGCCAGCGCCGGGCTCTCGACACGGCCGAGATCGTCATCCCGCCGGGGCCGAGGCTGGGCGACGTGGTGATCGAGGCCAGGGGCGTCGCCAAGGCCTTCGGCGACCGGCTGCTGATGGAGGGTGTTTCCTTCCGCCTGCCGCCGGCGGGCATTGTCGGCGTGATCGGGCCGAACGGGGCCGGCAAGACCACGCTCTTCCGGATGCTGACCGGCGAGGAGGCGCCGGACAGCGGCGCGCTGCAGGTCGGCGAAACGGTGAAGATCGGCGCGGTGGACCAGAGCCGCGAGGCGCTGGCCGCCGACAAGACGGTCTGGGAAGAGATTTCCGGCGGCCTCGACATGATCGCGCTCGGAGCGCGCGAGGTCGCGAGCCGGGCCTATGTCTCGACCTTCAATTTCAAAGGCCCGGACCAGCAGAAAAAGGTGGGCAACCTCTCCGGCGGCGAGCGCAACCGGGTGCATCTCGCCAAGATGCTCAAGTCCGGCGCCAACCTGCTGCTGCTGGACGAGCCGACCAACGACCTCGATGTCGAGACCCTGCGCTCACTCGAGGAGGCGCTGCTCGCCTTTGCCGGCTCCGTGCTGGTCATCAGCCACGACCGCTGGTTCCTGGACCGGATCGCCACCCACATCCTCGCCTTCGAGGGCGACAGCCATGTGGAGTGGTTCGAGGGCAATTACGCCGACTACGAGGCCGACCGCCGCCGCCGCCTCGGCGCGGAAGCCGACAACCCCCACCGCATCCGCTACAAACCGCTCACGCGGCAGTAGGGAAAGAGGACGATGGACGAGCCTGCCGGGCTTGCGCCAGGTCCTACGCGGCAGTATCTCTTGTCTGGACGGCGTTCCCGCCGCTATCCGGCTACAGAAGGCGACCTATGGCTGAAGCCGCATTCGACACCCTCGCCGCCGCCCGCGCCCTCAAAGACGCCGGTGTCCAGCCGGAGCATGCCGAGGCGATTGCTGACGTCGTCAAGACCGGCGCTTATTCCGGCAGGAACGAACTGGCGACCAAAGCGGATTTGGCCGCCCTGGAACTGCGGCTCATCAAGTGGTTCGTAGGTGGAATGTCCGCCGCCGTGGGATTGATGATCGCCGCAGTCAAGCTGATTCCCTGACCTTCGGGCCGCGTCAGAGCCCCACGTCCTCCGGGAAATATTTCATGGCGCAGCGGAGGGGGTTGGGGGCGGCCTGGCCGAGGCCGCAGATGGAGGCGTCGGCCATGACGGCGGCCAGGTCCTCCAGAACCTCCCGGTCCCACGCCGGCGCCGCCATCAGCCGCGCGGCCTTCTCCGTGCCGACGCGGCAGGGGGTGCACTGCCCGCAGCTTTCGTAGGCGAAGAAGCGCATCAGGTTGAGCGCGGCCGCGCCCACATCGTCGCCTTCCGCCAGCACGACCACCGCGCCCGAGCCGGTGAAGCAGCCATGCGGC
>JAJEAZ010000100.1 GCA_022824105.1 Alphaproteobacteria bacterium | reverse complement strand
GGTGCCGTCGTAATCGACATGGATGCCGTCGTCCCCGATCTCCAGCGTCGCGACCAGGTCTATCGGCCGGTCGTAGCCGTCGAGGCTCATGGTGTTGCGATACTTGCCTTTCGGCAGTTCGGCGACCTCCGCCAGCACCGCACGGCGGGAGCTGGAGACGATGTATTCACCGAGCTCGTCCAGGTCCTCCAGCCCGAACTCGTCCATCATCTCGACCAGGCGCACGCAGCCGACCTCGTTGCAGGCCGCGAGCGAATAGACATCGCCCTCGCATTCCACCGGCTCGCGGGTGTTGCGCCGGACCATCGCCATCAGGGTGGCGTCGATCTTTCCCCGGTCGGCGAGCTTCAGCATCGGGATGTAGAGCCCCTCCATATGCACATCGGTCGCGTCCGGGCCGACGCCGATGCCGCCTATGTCGGTCAGGTGCGAGGTGCAGGAGAACATGCCGACGATCCGGCCCCGGCGGAAACAGGGCGTGGTCAGCACGAAGTCGTTGAGGTGGCCCGTGCCGAGCCAGGGATCGTTGGTGATGTAGATGTCGCCCTCGTTCATCTCCGCGATCGGGAAATGGCGGATGAAGTGCTGGACGGACTCGGCCATGGAATTGACATGGCCCGGCGTGCCCGTCACCGCCTGGGCCAGCATCCGGCCCCTGAGGTCGAACACGCCGGCCGAGAGGTCGCCGCATTCGCGCACGATGGGGCTGAACGCAGTCCTCAGCAGCGTCTGCGCCTGCTCCTCGACGACCGAGATCAGGCGGTTCCACAACACCTGCCTGGTTATGACATCGAGTCCGTCTCTCTTCGCCATCGCCCTACCCCCTCAAACCCGTTTTTCCAGCACGATATTGCCTCCCGGCGCCAGCATGGCCCGGAATGCGCGGGAAACGAAGGTCGAAGTCTGCTCTTCGACGATCAGTGCCGGGCCGTCCAGCCCGTCTCCCGCAGCCAGGTCCGCGCGCCGGTAGAGCGGCACCTTCGCCGCCTCGCCGCTCTCCGTGTCGTGGAGGTCCCGCCAGCCGGCGGGCTCCGGCGAGGCCGAGACTTGCGCCCCGCCTTCGGCCGCCGGCATGGTTTCCACCGTCGAGACGGTCAGGCCCCAGGACAGCACCTCGACATCGGCGTCGGGTATGGTCCGCTTGAACAGCAGCTCATATTCCCGGTCATAGGCCGCCTGCAATGTGCGCCCGTCATCGGGACCCAGATGCTCGGCCTCCACCGCCACGGCGATCTCGTGCCCCTGCCCGAGATAGCGCATATAGGCGACCCGGCGTTCGGTAAGCGCCGCGCCGAACGCGCCCGACTCCACGACCGCGCGGGCTTCGCGGCGCATGTCGGCCATGAGTTCGTTGACGGCCGCCGCGTCGAGGGCCGAGAGGCGCATGTTGAGGCTGCGCACCACCTCGTAGGCGACCGGCGCCCGGAGGAACCCGACGGCCGAACCGACGCCGGCATCGACCGGCACGACGATTCTTTCGATGCCGAGCTTCTCCGCAATCCGGCAGGCATGGAGGGGTGCTGCCCCGCCGAAGGCGATGACGGTCTGCTCCGAAGCGACCTTGCCTTCCTCGACGGCCAGCACCCGCGCGGCATTGGACATGTTCTCATCGACGATCTCGACGATTCCCTGCGCCGCCTGCGAAGGCCCGAGCTTCAGCGGTCCTCCCACGCTGCCGCCGACCGCCTCGGCGGAAAGCTCCGGGCGAAGCTCGATGCGCCCGCCGGCGAAGCCCGCCGGATCGATGCGGCCGAGCACGATGTCGGCGTCCGTCACCGTTGCGTCCGCGCCGCCGCGGTCATAACCGGCGGGTCCGGGCTCCGCGCCCGCGCTTTCCGGCCCGACGGCAATCCGTCCCAGCCGGTCCACGCGCGCGATGGAGCCCCCGCCCGCGCCGATCTCCACCATCTCGATCACCGGGATGCGGAGCGGCAGGCCGCTGCCCTTCATGAAGCGCGCCTGGCGGTCGATCTCGAATTCGCGCGCCCGCCGGGGCTCGAGATTCTCGATGAAACAGATCTTCGCGGTGGTGCCGCCCATGTCGAAGGACATCGCCTTGTCGAGACCCGCGCGCGCGGCGATGTCGCGGGCCAGCAGCACGCCGCCGGCAGGGCCGGATTCGACCAGCCGGACCGGCTGGCGCCGCGCCGTCTCGACGGTCGTGAGCCCGCCGCCGGACGTCATCAGCAGCAGCGGGCAGCCGATGCCGATCTCCGCCAGCATGCCGTCGAGGCGCGCGACATAGCCTTCCATGAGGGGGCGGACATAGGCATTCACGCTGGCCGTGGTGAAGCGCTCATATTCCCGGACCTCCGGGCACACTTCCGAGGCGAGCGTCACCGAAAGCGCCGGCAGGGCCTCACGCAAGATCGCCTCGACCCGCCGTTCGTGGACCGGGTTGGCATAGGCATGGAAGAACCCGACGGCGACGCTCTCGATCCCGGCCGCGGAAAGTTTCGGCACGAGCGCGTGGACAGCCTCCTCGTCGAGGTCTTCCAGTATGCGGCCGCGCGCATCGACGCGCTCCGGCACGGTGAAGCGCAGCCGGCGCGGCACGATCGGCTTCACCTTCTCGATCATCAGGTCGTACTGGTCGTAGCGGGTCTCGTAGCCGACCTCCAGAATGTCGCGGAACCCTTCGGTCGTGATGAAGGCGGTCCTGGCGCCGCGCCGCTCCAGCACGGCGTTGGTGGCGAGCGTCGTGCCGTGCAGGACGAGCCCGACATCGCCCGGCGCCAGCCCGGCTTTCTGCAGCGCTTCCTGCAGGCCATCGATCACGCCCTTTTCGGGGGCCTGCGAGGTGGTCAGCACCTTGGCCGAGGTCCGCGCCCCGCCGGCTTCCAGCACGACATCCGTGAAGGTGCCGCCCACATCGATCCCCACCCTGCAGCGGGCCTTCTCACTCATAACGACAGGCTTTCGCTAGATTCCGTTCCGATGCCGCCGAGGCCGCATGACGCCGGCCCAAGGATAGCGCAAGCCGCGCGGTTGCAAACCGCGACCGTTTAGTGCTCGCTCAGCAGCGCGCCGCAGCCATATATGCGGTCGTCGAACCCGTTCGCTCGGTAGGCGTGCCAGGCGAGCGCCGCGTTGACGGCGACAACCGGCTTGCCGAGCCAGCCTTCCGCCTCCGCCGCGAGCCGCACCATGGAGAGGTTGGTGCCCGCCTGCACGACGGCGTCCACGTCCGGGCCGTCCAGGTCGCGCAGCGCGCCGCGCAGCTCGTCCGGCGTCACCGCCGCAATCGCCGTCGCGCTCGGGCATTCCAGATCGACCGAGCGGACCACCGGGAAGCCCGACTCCTCGAAATAGCGGACGATCTGCTCGCGCATGACCGGCTGGTAGGGGGTGAGCACCGCGATCCGGCGCGCGCCCAGCGCCTCCAGCGCCGCGCTGCACGCCTCCCCGCCCGTGGTCACGCCCAGCCTGCAGAGCTTGCGGGCGCGTTCGAGGAACGCCGCGCCGCCCTCGCGCCCGCCCCAGAATGTCGGCGCGGACATGCCCATCACCAGATAGTCGGGCTCGCAGGTCATCACGTCCCGGACGGCCGTCTCGAAAGCCCGGTCCGCCTGGTCGAGGACCTGCGTGAAGGCGTCGTCCGAGTCGAGCGCCGCACGTTCGATATACATCCGTCCGGTGTGGAAGGTGACGCCCGGAATCCGCAGCAGGTGGCTGAAGTCGGCCTCCACCACCGTATTGGTGGACGGCACGATGGCGGCGAACTTGGCGCGGAAACCGGCGACATCGGGCATGGCGGTGGAGGCGCCTCCTCGGCGGGCTGTGCGGCGGTGCGGTCCCGGACAATTGCAGGAAGGCGGGCGCCGCGCCAGCCCGTCGGCTTGGCGGCGAAGCCGTCCATGCCCTAATGTCCGCCCGGAACCGCCGGACCGGGGACCGGACGGCGCTTCGTCAGCGGGAGGAGAGCCGATGTCCGACGGGATCGTTTTCATCGACGGCGACTACATGGCTCCGGAAGACGCCACGATGTCGATTTTCGATGTCGGCTTCGTCTGGGGGGATTGCGTCTATGACGTGACGTCCACCTGGAACGGCTGGTTCTTCATGCTCGACGAGCATCTGGAGCGGTTCCAGCGTTCCTGCGAGGGCTTCCGGCTGGAGAACCCCTATTCCTTCGAGGAGATGCGCCGCATCTGCGCGGAATGCGTGGAGCGCACGGGC
>JAJEAZ010000286.1 GCA_022824105.1 Alphaproteobacteria bacterium | reverse complement strand
GCGAGGCCCGTCACGAAGCCGCCGGCGAGCGCCCCCAGCAGCAGGAAAGCGAGCGTCGCGCCGTCAAACGCCATGGCGGCCCGCCGGCGCGGGTGCGGGCACGCGGAAGCCCGGCGTCAGGAGAGCTTCGCCATTGCGCGGGCGATGCGCCGGCCGGCCTCCTCCAGCCGTTCCAGCGGGGCCGCATAGCTCACCCGGACATGCGGCGAGAGTCCGTAGGACGCGCCCTGCACCACGGCGACATGCGCTTCCTCCACCAGGTAGTCCGTCACCGCCGTGTCGTCCTCCAGCCGCCCTCCGGAAGGCGTGCGGGCGCCGATGGCCGAGGCGACCGACGGATAGACATACATCGCCCCTTCCGGCGCGTGGCAGGGCAGCCCCGCCTCGTTCAGCGCGGCGACCATGAGGTCGCGCCGCTCGCGCATGATCTGCCGGCGCTCCTCGACGATGTCCTTCGGCCCGTCCAGCGCCGCCAGAGCCGCGCTTTGCCCGACCGCATTGGGGCAGGAGACGAGCTGGCCCTGGAGCTTGCCCATTTCCCGGACGATGTCGCGCGGGCCGCCGGCGAAGCCGACCCGGAATCCGGTCATCGAATAGGCTTTGGAGACGCCGTTGATGGTGAGCGTGCGCGAAAACAGCTCCGGGACCGCGTTCGCCATCGTGGCGAGCGGCGCGTCCGTGTAGAGCAGGTGCTCATAGATATCGTCCGCCATCACATGCACATGGGGGTGGCGCGCCAGCACGGCGGCGAGCGCCCCCAGGTCCTCCGCCGAATAGGCCGCGCCCGAGGGATTGGAGGGCGAGTTGAGGGAGAGCCACTTGGTCTTCGGGCCGATGGCGGCTTCCAGGTCCTCCGGGAGCAGCCGGAAGCCGTTCTGCTGCGGGCAGGAAATCGGCACCGGCACGCCGCCCGCAAGCCGCACAAGGTCCTCGTAAGCGCCCCAGAAGGGCGCCGGCAGGATCACCTCGTCGCCCGGCGCAAGCGTCGCCAGGAAGGCGCAGGAGATCGCCGCCTTGGCGCCCGTCGTCGCCAGCACCTCGTCGGCGGCGTATTCCAGGCCGTTCTCGCGGCTGAACTTGCGCCGGATCGCCTCCTTGAACTCGGGCGTGCCGTCGCGGTTGGTGTAGCCGACGACGCCGTCCGCCATCGCCTTCTCCGCGGCCTTGCGCACATGGTCCGGCGGCGGGAAGTCAGGCTGCCCGATGGTGAGGTTGATGATGTCGATGCCTTCGGCCGCCATGGCGCGGGCGCGCATCGCGGCATTCTGGCTGGCGGAGGCCTTGAAGCGGCGCATTCTGGGCGCAATGATCGACATGGGAAAACCTGCCCCTCCCGAGGCCTCGCGACGGCGCGGGGTTATAGCACCGATAGGAGCGCCGCCCCATGCCGAGCAACACCCCGCGCAGAATTACCGTCGCCGCCGCGCAGATGGGGCCGATCGCCCGCGCCGAACCGCGCAGCCAGGTGGTCGCGCGCCTCGTGGAGATGATGAGGGACGCGCACGGCCGCGGCGCGGGGCTGGTCGTCTTCCCCGAGCTTGCGCTGACGACCTTCTTCCCGCGCTGGTTCATGGAGGACCCGACGGAGCTGGACGCCTTCTACGAGGCGGAGATGCCGGGGCCGGAGACGCGGCCGCTGTTCGACGCTGCGGCGGACCTCGGCGTCGGCTTCTATCTGGGCTATGCGGAGCTCATCCGCGAGAACGGGCGGGAGCGGCGCTTCAACACGTCGATCCTCGTGGACCGGCAGGCGCGCATCGTCGGCAAATACCGCAAGGTGCATCTGCCGGGCCACAGCGACTACGATCCGAAGCGGCCCTGGCAGCATCTGGAGAAGCGCTATTTCGAGGTCGGTGACCTCGGCTTCCCGGTCTGGCGGACGATGGGCGGCGTGATGGGCATGGCGCTCTGCAATGACCGCCGCTGGCCGGAGACCTTCCGCGTGATGGGCATGAAGGGCGTCGAGCTGGTGATGCTCGGCTACAACACGCCGGCCGCCAACTCGCTGGGGCAGGAGCCGCACCATGTGCGCATGCTGCACAACCATCTCTCCATGCAGGCCGGGGCTTACCAGAACGGCTGCTGGGTGGTCGGCACCGCCAAGGCCGGCCATGAGGAAGGCTGCGACCTGATGGGCGGAAGCTGCATCGTCGCGCCGTCGGGCGAGATCGTCGCCCAGGCGCACACGCTGGAGGACGAGGTGATCGCCTATGAATGCGACCTGGAGGAAGGCCGCTTCAACAAGCAGACGATCTTCAACTTCGCCGCCCACCGCCGCCCGGAGCATTACGGCATCATCACTACGCAAACCGGCGCGACCGAACCTGCGGAGGAAGACGGCGCGTCCTTGTAGCCGGCCCGACCGGCCCGTCCTTCGGAAATGCACTTGTGCGTCTGTCTGCCGGCGGGTACAGAGAACAAAGAGGGGTGATGGGGGAGGTCCTGACCTTGGACAAACTCGTGCGCCGCACGACATGCGGCCTGGTGAGTGTCAGGCGCCTGGCGGCCCTGGCGGGACTCTGCGCGGCACTGGCGTTCGGCGCTGCGATGGACGGCGGCGCTGCGGCGCATTCGGGCAGGCTTGCCAAGGACGGCTGCCACAAGGACAACAAGGCCGGCGAGCGGCACTGGCACGCCGAGGGCGTGAAACGGGGCGGGCCCTGCGTCGAGCGCGACGGTACCGTGACGCAACTGACCGACGACGGCGCCGAGCGACCGGCCGGGAATTGACATAATTCTCGGACACGGGCCTACGCCTCGTGCCCGTAGCGGTGCAGGCCGGGGCCTTCGGCCCTGAGCCAGCGCTCGGCGGCGTCGGTTTCCGGGCAGAGGCGGCGGCAGAGGCGCCAGAAGCGGGGGCTGTGGTTCATTTCGCGGAGATGCGCCACCTCATGTGCGGCCAGATAGTCCAGCACCAGGGGCGGGGCCATGACCGCGCGCCATGAAAAGTTGAGCCGCCCGGCCGCGCTGGCGCTGCCCCAGCGCGTTTTCTGGTCCCGGATGGCGATGCCGCGCGGCTCGACGCCGAGCGCGGCGGCATGGCGGGTCACGGCCTCCTCGAAGGCCAGCCGCGCCTCGCGCCTGAGCCAGCCCTCGACCAGCCGCTCAGAGCCGGCAGCGGCGGCCAGCAGGATACGGTCCTCTTCCACGCGGAGCGGGTCCCGGAGCCCCGGCACGACGCAAATCCGGCGCGCCCGGCCGCGGAAGGGAACGGACTCGCCCGGCCGGAACGGCACCGGCTCCGGCGCTTTCATCAGCCGGTCCTCGATCCACGTGCCCCGGCTCCTGAGGAATGCGAGACCGGTCGCCTCGCTCGCGCCGGGCGGCAGGGTCAGCCGCACCTCGCCGCCCCGGACACTCAGCGAGATGCGCCGCGCGCGCGGATTGCGGCGGACCGCGACCCGGAGTTCGCGCCCGCCGAACCGGATCTCCCTATAGCGCCCAGTCGACAATATGGCGTTCCAGGTCTTCCTGTTCGGTCCCGGCCTCGTCTTCGGAGAGCACCTTGCCGCGCACCGACATCTGGGCCAGATGCACGGTTTCCGGGTCGCCCGACACCAGCGGGTGCCACCAGTAGAGGTCCTTGCCCTCATGCAGCAGGCGGTAGGCGCAGCTCGACGGCATCCACGGGATTTCGGCGATGTTGCCCGGGGAAAGCTGGATGCAGTCCGGCACGCGGACCTTGCGGTTGGGATAGTCGGTGCAGCGGCAGCTCTCCGGGTCGAGCAGCCGGCAGGCGACGCAGGTCGGCTCGATCTCGCCTGTATCCGCCCATTCGATCTTGAGCAGGCAGCACTTGCCGCAGCCGTCGCAGAGCGACTCCCATTCCTCGGGCGTCATCTCGTCCAGCCGCTTTTCGCGCCAGAAGGTCATGGCCGCCGCCGGTCCCGTCCGTTGCCCGGTTCTTCCAGGCGCTCGTTGCCGGTGAGGCCGAGCGCCCACATCGCCGCCAGCACGCCGCCCTTGGCGACCGGCAGCAACACGGCCAGCAGAGCCAGTGTCACCGGCGGCCAGACCGCGAATTGCAGCCAGAGCGGCGGCGACCATGTCTGCTCGGCGAACAGCAAGGCCGGCACGACCAGATGGCCGGCGATCAGTATGGCGATATAGGGCGGGAAGTCGTCGGCGCGGATATGCCCCAGCGCCTCACCGCAGCTGCCGCAGGCCACCACGGGGCGCAGATAGCCGGCGAACAGCGCGCCCCGGCCGCAGGCGGGGCAGCGCCGGCGGATGCCATTGCGGAGGGCGGGTCCGAGCGCGTGCGCCATGCCCGGCAAACTGGCCCCGCCGGCACGGCGGGTCAAGCGATGCTTGCGGCTGCAAACCGATTGTCAGACAGCCTTCTCCAGCCAGCCGGCCCAGTCGCGCCCCGCGGTCGCCAGCGGCAGCGGTCTGCCGTCTTGCCGGTAGAGCTCAATCGTTTCTTCGACGATGGTGCAGAGCTCGTCGAACACGGCGCGCTCGTCGTCGCCATGACAACCGCCGAGGAACAGCCCAGGCGAACTTCCGACGTAGCACCCGTCTTCGTCGGACCACTCAATGACCTTCAGATATCGATCTCCGCGACGCCTCATCCCGTTTCTCGTCACTCGATCCGGAAGCCCTCATAACCCTTGGCGGCGACTGCGTCGCACTTTTCGATATAGGCCGGCAGGCCGCCGATATAGGGCATGAAGACGCGCGGCTTGCCGGGGACATTGGCGCCGATATACCAGCTCGAACAGGTGGAGCGCAGCGACAACGAGGCCGTCTCGCTGGCGTGCGCCACCCAGGCGTCCTGGGCCCCGGGCTCCGCCTCCATCCGCCGGGCGCCGCGTTTGTCCATTGCGGCAAGGCAGTCGGCGATCCAGTCCACATGCTGCTCGATGGAGGGCAGCATGTTGGTCAGCACCGAGGGGCTGCCGGGCCCGGTGACCGTGAACAGGTTGGGGAAGCCGGCCACGGTGAGGCCGAGATAGGTGCGCGGACCCTCCGCCCAGGCGTCGCGCAGCCGGCGCCCGCCCGCGCCGCGGATGTCGATGCGCTCCAGCGCGCCCGTCATGGCGTCGAAGCCGGTGGCGAAGATAATGGCGTCCGCCGGCCACTCCCGCCCGTGCGCGCGCACGCCGCCCGGCGTGATCGCCTCGATGGGCCGTTCGGACACGTCCACCAGCTCGACATTCGCCCGGTTGAAGGTCGCGTAGTAGCCGGTATCCACGCAGAGCCGCTTGCAGCCGATGATGTTGGTCGGCGCGAGCAGCCGGGCGGTCTCCGGGTCGTCCACGATGCCGGCGATCTTGGCCCGCACGAAATCGGCGGCGGTGCGGTTCGCCTCCTCCTCGAACAGGAGGTCGGAGAAGCAGCCGAGGAAGGACAGCCCACCATGCGCCCAGCGCCGCTCGAATTCGGCTTCGCGCTCGTCTTCCGGGGTCTCCAGCGCGGGCAGCGGCCGGTAGTCGAGGTCGATTCCCGACGGCATGGTGCGGGCGCGGGCGCGGAGTTCCGGGTAGCGCGCTTTCACCTCCGCCACGAATTCGGGCGTGAGCGGGCGGTTGTGCGCCGGGATCGAATAGTTGGCCGTGCGCTGGAAGACCGTCAGGCGCCCGGCCTCTTCCGCCAGCCTGGGGATCGACTGGATCGCCGAGGAGCCCGTGCCGATCACCGCCACGCGCTTGCCTGCCAGGTCGACGCCCCCATGCGGCCAGTGGCCGGTGTGGTAGGTGGGTCCCGCAAAGCTCTCGCGGCCCTCGAATTCGGGAAGGTTCGCGGCCGAGAGGCAGCCGAGCGCCATGACGCACCAGCGCGCCCGGAAGCGTTCGCCTGCTTCGGTCTCCAGTTCCCAGCGGGCCTCCGCCTCGTCGAAGACGGCGGCCTTGACGCGGGTGTCGAAGCGGATGTCGCGGCGCAGGTCGAAGCGGTCGGCCACATGGTTGGCATAGGCCAGGATTTCCGGCTGCGCGGCGTAGCGCTCGGTCCAGGTCCATTCCTGCTGGAGCGCCGCGTCGAACTGGTAGGAATACTGGACGCTCTCCACGTCGCAGCGCGCGCCCGGATAGCGGTTCCAGTACCAGGTGCCGCCGACATCGCCGCCGGCCTCCAGCACGACCGCCCGCATGCCGAGCCCGCGCAGCCGGTGCAGCATGTACATGCCGGCGAACCCCGCGCCGACGACGACGGCGTCGAATTCCTCCGCCATGCTTCCCCCGTTCCCTCTCGCTTCCGGCCTCAGGCGTCCGCCGTCCACAGGCACCAGACGGCGAGCAGCGGCGT
>JAJEAZ010000461.1 GCA_022824105.1 Alphaproteobacteria bacterium | reverse complement strand
GAGGAAGTTGATGGAGCCGCGCGGGCCGACCACGATCTCGGTGGTGTAGCGGTCGTTGCCGTCGCGGTCCTGCCACTTCCGGGTGCGCAGCTTGCCGGTGACGTGCGCCTGGCGGCCCTTGGCGGCGTGCTTGCGCAGCATCTTCACCAGGCCGTCCTGGAAGACGGTGATCCTGTGCCACTCGGTCTGCCGGACATACTCGCCGGACTGCCTGTCCCGGTAGCCTTCGTTGGTGGCGATGGAGAAATTGGCGACTTCGCCGCCGCCGGGGAGGCTGCGGAACTCGGGGTCCGCACCCAGATTGCCGATGAGGTCGACGCGATTCAGGCCGTTCATGGTTCTTGCTCCTTGCAAGTGGTTGACCGTGAGCCGTTACAACTCACCCCGAAAAACCCTTTCCCTGACTCTGCAGCGTCGATGCCGTCCAGAACCGGGACAGGGAAAGCCGGATGGGGATGCCGGGCGAAAGACGCCCTTGGGGACATGGCGACGCTTACCAGGAGATCAGCGTCGCCGTATGGGAGTGGTCGGTGGCGATCTCCACGTCCTCGGGCGTGAGCTTCGCGTAGGCGAGCGCGGCCGCCACCTCGGCCACGCTGTCCCAGGTGCCGTGGTCGGTCCCGGTGGCGAGCTCGGTGACGGTATATCGGGCAGGCAGGGGCGGAATGCCGCGCGAGGCAACGGCGCGCTGCCTGTCCCGGCATGGCCTGCATTCCAGCGTGCCGCGCGCGGGGGGCCGTTCACCGCAGCGGACGCACAGACCCGCCTCTTGCCTCGCGGCGGAGTTGCGCCGGAAGCGTGCGAGCGCCGTGACGCGGCAATAGTCGCGGCAGCTTTCGCAGTTGTCGTTATCCGGCAGGGCGGGGAGCTTGCCGCAGCGCGTGCAGAGGCCCCGGGCGCGGCGTTTGGCGGTTCTGCGGCGCATGTGGTCCCGCGCGGATATCCGCCGCCATTCGCTGCAGGACGCGCAGTAGCGCGAACCGGGCAGCGGCAACTCGAACTTGCAGCGGGCGCAGATGCCGGCGGCCACGCTGCGGGCGACCGAAGCGGCCTGGCTGGCCTTGATGGCGTCGAGGCAGGGCCGGCAATGGACCCTGCCACGGGCGGCGGGATTCCTGCCGCACTGCTTGCAGAGACCGGCTGCGGCCCGCAGTTCGCCGCGCTTGCGGAGATACTGCTTCCGTTCGTCGAGACATGGCCGGCATGCGGAACGATCCGCAGCCGGGGGGCGTTCGCCGCAATGGATGCAGAGCTCTTGCGAGGCGCGTTCGGCACGGCGGGCGCGTCTGTTGTCCCGTCCCCGTCGGTTGTGCCGCTCTCCGCAGGGTTTGCAGCGCAGGCGCCGGGGCCGCGTTGCCGCAGTTGATGCACAGTTGCTGGAGGGATCGGCGCTGCCTCCGGCGCCGGCCGTCCTCTCTGTGGATGTCCAGGCATGGGCGGCAGGCAGTGCGGCCTTCCTCGGGCGCGCGCTTGCCGCAGGTGCCGCAGAGTCCCGCGGCCAGGCGGGCATTGCGCCTGCGGGCGGCAAGGCTCGGCATGTTCACGATGTTCGGCGATGTGTCTGCGGGGCAGCGCATGGCGGTGTCTCCCGGAGATGAACTGGAGGGAGGGAGCGGACCGGCGGCGCCCCCGGAGGAACGCCGCCCGAAGGACCGGCTCAGAACCGCTTGCGCCGGCCCTCCGCGAAGAGCCCGGTCGCCAGGTCGCCATAGTACTGGATCCCGGAGTCGGCGGACTTCTCGCCCTTGCAGATCAGGATCTCGTTGCGCGCGGGGCGGAGCTCGCGGACGGTCGCCAGCGACAGCGTCAGGGGATGGCCCTTGCCGCCCGGCAGCCGGCGGATGGCGCCGTCGATGCTGGTGCGGTAGCGCTCGACGACATAGTGCTCGTCCTGGAGGCCGCGCCCGAACAGGTGGGTCAGGAACGTGTTCGCATCGGGGCGAAGGGCGGACGCATTGGCGGCGGGCATGTGCGATGTCTCCTTTCGAAGGAAGGGAAGCGGGAGCCGGTCGCCCGGCCGTCCGCAGGGATCGCCCCGAAAACCCTTTCCTTACCTTCCGGACGGGCGAGCCGGGCTCCGCCGTTCGCCAGGAACGGCCGCCGGCTGCGGCGTCAGGCCGGGCATGCAGGCGAGGACCGCGGCGGCCCGGGTCGGGTGGCAAATCGGGAGGCCTGGAATCGGGCCGGCGAGTTTTCGGCTGTCCCCGGAGGCTCTCGACGGCGTTGCCGGCTGCGGCGCGCCGGGCCCGGATATCGGTGAGAAGCAGGTACAGTTCCTGCCCGTCACCTGCAGGATTCTCACATGGATATGCTGTGGCCTTCGGAGCGGTCGACGCGCTGTTCCTGGGTCGTTTCCTGCGTCTGCTGCGGCTCCCGGACCGGCTTGGGCGGGTTGAGGATGCGCTCGCGGCGGGCCTCGTCGCTCCATTCGGCCCGGAAGCACCCGCGCGCCGTGACCGCGGCGATTGTCCTCTCGATGCTGCTTCCCGGCTCGGGCGCGTCCGGGCCGGAGGCCTCGACGACTTCGAGTGCCAGCCTTGGGCTGCCGTAGAGGATGTCGCCGACGCGCGCCGCGACCTTCGCCTCGATCGTGCAGACCCGGCCTTCGCCGGCATCCTCGGTCCAGGCGATGCGGTCGCCCGGGACCGGTTCGTCGCAGGCCAGCCGGCAGAGCCATGATGGCACGGACCGGTGCCGGGCTAGTTCCAGCTCCCGGAGCCCCTCGTCGGACCAGGCGGCGCGGGCGCAGCCGATGCTGACGAGGGATTCGGCCGTTCGGGGGATGACCGCCCCGAGCCCGGGCGGTTCGTCCGGACCCGCGACATCCAGCATCCGCACCTGCAGCGTGTCGCGCTCGTGCATGCCGCCGGCCGCTCCCGCCGAGACGACGATGATTTCCATGATGCCGTCGCCGACGCGGAGCCGGTCGCCCGGAACGAGCGGCTCCTCCCCGGTCCAGCGGAGCCAGTGTTCGGGTTCCGGCACGCGCAGAAGCCGCTCCCTCTCGCGGCGGATGGCCTCCTCCACGGCGGGCCGGCCGGCGGCCTCACGCTGCGCGGCCGGATCGGCCGATTGTCCGAACCCGCCGGCGATCCCGGCAACCGACGCCAGCTCCTCGTTCCACCGGCGGTCGCGGGCGAGCCAGTCCCCGACCCTCCGGCGGGCCGGCTCCGGCAGCGCCTCCAGCGTCTCCAGTTCCTTCGCGAACATGGTCGCCTTTCCGTAATCTTCCGCATGAAGCGCCAGCGTGTCCTCCCGGACGGCGCGCTTCTCGACCCGGTCCGTGAGCGACAGGAAGGCGTCGCCCGTGTCCCGCAGCTTCACGGCCTCGAGCCCGGCCAGCGCCTCCCGCACCCGGCCCCGGAGGCGGGGCATGCCCTCCAGGCGGGAGGCGGCCCTGGCCTCGGCCGCGCCGGCGTCAACCTCGCCCAGCAGCCTCTGGCCGGCGGCCCGGAGTTCTTTGGAGCCCTCCCGCCATGCCTTCATCTCCCCGAGCGCGAAGGGCGCAATCCCGGCCTCGCCGGCCTGCTCCTCCAGAGCCTCCCGCCGGCGCATATGCTCTTCGCCTGCCTCCAGGAACGACATGACCGGTCCTGTCCCGGCCTTCGCGCGGGCATCGAGATCGAGCACCCGGTCCACGGCGCGCCGCACTCCGGGCTCAAGAGACGCCTCGCCCCGGAGTTCCTCCGCCCGGTCGCGGAGCCCGGCCCATGACGGAAGATCGACCGGATCGGAGCCGGACTCGCGGCGTTGCCGGCCTATGGCACTGACAAGCGCCATGAACCTTGCCGAGCGGCGTTGCAGCGCGGCCGCCGCAAGCCTGTCGACCGCCTCGCGAACCCGCTCGCGCTCGGCCCCGGCGCGCGCAAGGCGGATGCGGAGCGGATCGTCGAGCTTCGCGCCGGGTGCCTCGCCAAGCATTCCGAGGCCCTGTAGGCGAAGCATTTCCGCCCGTTCGTCCCAGGCGTCCGGTTCCGCCGCCTCCCCGAGGCCGGTATCGAACAGGAGGCCGTCGCAGTCCAGCAGGAAGGTCTCGATGTCCTGCCCGGCCTTCCTGTCTTCGGGCGTCGGCGGCGTTTCCCGGCGCTCCGGTTCGGAAGCGGCCCCGCGTTCCGCACCCGCCGCGCACCAGGCCTCGACCGCCGGGCGCACCGCCTCCGGCATCTCCCGGCCCCGGAGCCGTCCCGCCCATTCCACTAGCGCTTCGGCGCCGGCCGCCGCGCGGGGATCGACGCCCGCCGCCCGCGCCTCCGCCTCGTGCCGCGCCGCAGCCTCCCGGAACCGCTCGGCTTCGTCGAGCTCCCGGCCCCGCACCAGGCGCCGGAGCACGGCGGCGACCCTCGCGGCGATGCCCTGGCCGCCGCCCTCCCGGAGTTCCTGTGCCGTATCGGCGAGCGCCTTGCCCTCCGCCAGCCAGGCCGCATGCTCGGGAAGGCCGCCCATCGGCCGCCCGCGCTTCGCCGCCGCCCGTTTCAGCAGCGGCCAGTCGCGGCAGTGCCTCTCCGCCCGGCGCAGGAACGCGAACCCCTGCTTCCGCTCAGCAATGGCCTGCGCGTCCCGGCTGCGGACCTCATCGACGAACGCCCGCAGGTCCGCCGGAAGCGCCATGTCCTCCGCCAGCATCGCCGCGCCGGTCACGATGCGGGCATAGCCCTCCATGCGGACAAGGTCGCTGCCCTGCGTTTCCGCCAGGGCGGCGAGCGCCCGCCAGTCCGCCTCAAGCCCGCGCAGCATGGCGAGCGCCGCGGCAGGGGCGCCCGGCGGCGGGTCCCCGTCCTCGCCCACCGCCTCCAGCGCCGTCATGCGCGAGCCGTCATTCGCCTCCAGCACCTCCTCCAGCCGCTCGCGGTTGTCCGTCACCAGCACGAACCGGTCCCGCGCCCGGCTCGCCTCCACATAGAGGCTTGCCTGGCCGGTCAAGGCTCCGTGGCCCGTGTCGAGCACCCCGATCGCGGCATCGCTTGTCATGCCCTGCGCCGCATGCAGGGTTGTGCTCCAGGCATGGTCGATATGGCGGAGCTGCGGGTCGGTGCGCGCCAGCGACAGGGTCCTGCCGTCTCCCGGGTCGAACTTCACCCGGCGCGATCCGATCTCCAGCACCGTCGCAACGCCGCCGTTCACGAGGCCGCGCCGCTCGTCGTTCATCGTCCAGCGGATGCGGTCGCCCGCCCGGATGCGGATGCGCGCCGCCTCGTAGAGCCCGAACCGGTAGCGCACCCAGTTGTCGCCGGGGCGGATGCGAACCGTCCGCCCCGTCGGGTGCTCCAGGAAGACGAACTCCCCCTCCGTGCGCATGACCCGGCAGGCGTCGCCCTTCTCCACCCTGAGCGGCGCCACGCGGGAGTGGAACAGCACGATGTCGCCCGGCTCGTGGTTGCGCATGTCCGCGCGCTGCGCGGCCGTCAGGTGGCGGTTCGCATAGCGTTCGAGCTCCAGTTCGCGCCCGTGCAGCACGCCCTCGCGCGCCAGCCCGTCCCGGACGACCCGGTGGATCTCCGCCCGGATGAAATGCGTCGGCGCCAGGATCGCCGTCCGCGCGCGGTCCTCCGGGTCGAGCGCCAGCCAGAGCCGGGCCGCCTCCGCGCCGAGCTCCTGCTGCTGCGCCTCGTGGACATGTTCGAGCCCCCTGAGCGCCTCGCGGGGCCGGCCTTCCTTCAGATGCTCGACCGCGGCCTTCAGCGCCGGGTCGCGCTGGCGCAGGTTCTCCTCCATCTCCGCCGTCGCCACGCCCGCCTCCTGCAGCGCCCGGAACGGTTCGCCCGCACTCACGGCGCGGAGCTGCCGGCGGTCGCCGACCAGCGCCAGCCGTGCGATGCGGAACCGCTCCGCAATCCGCATCAGCAGTTCCATCTCCGCCGTCGAGACCATCGACGCCTCGTCCACCACCAGCACCGCGCCCTCGTAGGCCCGCCGGTCCCGCGCCACGCGCGCGGCATTGCCCAGGTCGCCATGGCGGGTGAGGAACCATTGCAGCGTCCGCGCCCGCGCGCCGGTCTCCTCCCGCAGAACCCGCGCGGCGGCCGCCGAGGGCGCCAGCAGGACCGCCCTGCGTTCGCCCAGAAGCCCCAGCGCCTCCTTCAACATGGTCGTCTTGCCTGTGCCGGCCGCGCCCTGCACCGCCACGATCCCGTCATGCGACAGCAGGATCCTGCGCACCGCCTCCCGCTGCCCTTCGGTCAGCGCCGTTCCGGCAAGGCGCTCAGAGACGGCCGCCTCCTCCGCCAGCGGTTGCGAGGCGCCGAGGGCCCGGCGCTTCATGGCCATGATCCCGCGCTCCAGGCCGAGCGCTTCCGAGGTCACGAACGATCGGCCGCCCCGGACCTGCGCTTCCACCAGATGGCCGTCGGCAATCAGCCCCGCCACGGCCGCGTCTATGTCCTCCAGCCCGTGCCGGCCCGGCGCATGGCCGAGCGCGACCGCCCTGATCTCGCGCTCCCGGATCACCGAGGCGCGCTCTGCAAGGTGCTCCACCGCGCGCCACGCCACCTCCCGCGCGCTCAGGCCCGGTGGCTCCGGCCGCAGCTCCTCGGCCGTGCGCAGATAGGGCCGGCCCGCCTTGCGCGCCGTCTTCCGCGAGACGGTCGCCCTGCGCCGGAGACCGGGCTTCGCGATGCTGCGGTCGCGGGCGAGCCCGAGCCGTTCGGCGCGCGCCTTCCACTCCGCCCTCAGCTCGTCGATATCCTTGTCCGTCTTCTTCTTCCGGGTGATCAGCGCCGCCTGCTGCGTCAGCGCCGCGCTCCAGGGCAGGCCGTGCTTGTCCAGCCACGCCAGGATCTCCCGGCGCCTCGACGAGAACGCATCCACGAACGCGCGTCCGTAGCCCGCGATCTCGAACCCCGGCACGCCGCCGATCATCGTCGCCTCGATCGCGAAGCCGAGCGCCAGCAGGCGCTGCGCCAGCTCCTGGCGGTAGACCGCCCCGATCAGCCGCACATTGCGACGGATCTCCGTCGGCTCGACGCTGCGCCACTCGCCCGACCGGTTGCGGGTCATGTTGGCGATGATGCAGTGCGTGTGCAGCTGCGGGTCCTGGTCGCGGCTCGTCAGGTGCCGGAACCCGGCCGCCACCAGCCCGTTCGCCGCCACACGCGGACGCTGCTTTGTAACCGGGTCGTACGACCGCGTCTGCAGCAGGTCCCTCTCCAGCCAGTCGAGCGTCGCCTTCACCGCCGCATCGTGCGCGCCCAGCACGCGCCGGTCGCCATGGAGCAGCGCTTCCAGCGAGACCGTCTTCGGCGCCGACAGCGTGAGGTCGAAGCCCGGCCGGTGCTCGTGCTCGCCGTCCCGCACCCGCCCGAGGCGGATATCCGTGCCGGGCACGTGACCGAGAAGGATGCGCTCGAACGCCCGCGGCGAGACATGCTTCGCCATGCCGAGTGCGGCCGCCGCGCGCCCGTGCCAGAAGCTCGCCCGGCGCTGGCGCGGGTCGTTCTTCGCGTAGTAGCCCTCCTGCGAGAAATACTCGACCGTCATTGTGGTCGAGGTGAGGTCGGTCAGGCCCGCAACCATGCGCCCCGCTCAGCCTTGCAGGACGGGGAGCCCGCCGCCGGCAGCCATGCCGGTCAGTTCCATTCGGACTCGAAGCCGCAGAAGACCGGCTCCCCGAAGCCCATTGCTTCCTCCAGGCATTTCTTCACCTGTTCGCCATGGCGCTCCCAGACGAGCTGCTTCCAGCCCTTCGTGTCGTCATGGGGCGCAAAGATGCCGAGCTCGCTCTGGCCGACCGCGCCCACCACGGGCAGGACCGGCACCATCAGCGCCAGCACCGCCGCCAGCACAGGCACCGTCCAGCGCCGCGTGTTCCGCCACTCCTTCCGGAAATTCTCCAGCGCCCCTTGCCAGGCCGCGCCGAACTTCTCCAGGAAGGCGTCGCCGTCCTCGGTCAACCGCTGCACATTGTTGGAGGTCAGTGCCGCCGCCAGCTCCTGCGCCCTCCTGTTCTTGTCGAGGCTTTCCTCCATCCGGGTTGTCCAGGGGCCGAGCGCCTGCTCCACCCGCGATACCAGGTTCTCGCCCTCCCTGAGGCGGTCGGTCAGAAAGCCCATCTCCACCCTGTAGCCTTGCGCGGCCGCGGTCCACTCCTCGTAGTATTTGACGATATCCTGCTTCACCGCCTGGAGTTCGGCGGACCGCTCCTCCAGCTTCTGCCGCGCCTCGTCCAGCTGCCTGAGGCGCGCGCCGAGCGTCCGGGCGCCGCCCGCCAGAGCCTCGATCTGTTTGTCGAACGCCTCCTCCCGGGTCTTCAGCGCCGCCACCTCGCCGGCGAGACCCCGCTCCGCTTTCTCCAGGTCCCGGATCGACCTGCCCGCCGTCACCAGCAGGGCGTCCATCGCCGCGCGGATGTCGTTCGCCCACTCCGTCGCCGCCGCGATAGAACGCGCCGCCTCCCCAAGGTCCGCCCCGGCCTCGTCGGCCGCCGCGCCGGGCTCCGCAGTCAGTTCCTCCAGCAGGGCCAGGATGCGCCGCTGGCTGACGGCGAGGCCCGCCAGCACCGCGGCGGGATCGGGGGCCGGATCGGCGGCGGCCTCTGTGCCGGGTCCCGCGGCTTCCCCGGCACTGCGGTCCGGTTCCGGTTCGCCCGCCCCATCCGCCCTGCCGGCGCGCCAGCCGATCAGCAGGTTCATGCCGTCGCCGGAGCCCTCATGCGGGGAAACTCCCTCCCGCTCGTTCTCTCCCGAGGCCATGCTTGCCGCTCCCTGTCGCCGATGTGTCCGTAACCGGACAGCATGGACGAGGTGGGGGGGAAATTCATCTGCTGCAGTGCATCGCCGCAGGTATCATGCGGGCTTTCAGAGGGCATGGCTCAAGCTGCAATACAACATTCTGCGACACCCTGCCGCGTGACGAGGCACTAAATCCGGCCATAAACTGCCGTTGTGACTTCACGGGGCCCTTCAAGCAAGAGAGGGAGTGTCTCGTGAGCCTGTCGACTTCCGCACAATCCGGTCTCGTCCCGTTGGCAATCCTCGCGCGCTGGTTTGTCGAAGCTCCGATCCTCGATCTGGACCTCGAAGTGCATGGTTGCGGAGGTTGCGGCTGCAGCAGCTGTGGGTGCGAAGACGGCGGCTGCGGGTGCGGGCCTGCGGATGACGGTGCCGGATCTTCTTCGAGCTCCTCCAGCAGCTCCTCATCCTCCAGTTCCGACACGTCCTCTAACGATGAAGCCGAGGACCCTGGCCAAGAGGCCGTATATGACGCCCATGCCGACAATGACGAGGCAACTGATCCCGGTCAAAACGCCGTCAATGATGCTTACGATGACCCTCACCGGAATGATGAGGGCACGGATCCAGGACGGGTTCATGTGAACCAAGCGTATCAATCGTTTGATAACTCCAGTGAAGCAGACCAGCGTGCTTATGCTGCCGAGAAGGGGCTTGCTGTGAAAGATGGTCCGTTGGCTGCAAAATTGGCTGGGGTGCAACAGTCGATCAGGGACACATATGACGATATTCGCGAAGCTTATGCTGAGCACGCACCCGGGAAAACTCCGACAATTACGTCTGGAACCGATGGAAATCACATGGAAGGATCAAAGCACTATACGGGAGAAGCGATTGATGTGAGAACAAATGCCGCCGGCATCGATCAAGACACCGCCCAACAAATAGCTGATGATTTAGCTGATAGGTTGGGCAAAGATTATGATGTCGTGGTAGAAGAAACCCATATTCACATTGAATACGATCCCGATAAGGGTGATTGATTAGGGGCGCAAATTACAGTGTTTAGCGGACCAGAAAAATATTCACCCCTTGAGTTCTCATCGCGGTATTTATACTTCAGGAAGTACAAACTGAAATATATATTTGAAATGATATGCTCGAAAGTTACATCTTTCGGAAAATGAGAAAGGTAAACCTAAAGTGTCAGCGGCTAAATGCTTAATTGTATTCTTTATTCCCTTTCTGATTTTGATAGTCAGAGATCTTGGATGGGCTGCTTCTGGGCGCTGCATAGGATGGGGTACCCCTAATTTCTTCTCATCGTTTGAAACAGGCAGACTGGAAACTACTCCTCCATCGAAAGTAGAGGAGTGCTTGAGATTAGGATATGATGCAAATTCGGGTCACACCGAAGGCTGGTCAATGTTACACTACGGAGCCAAAGCTCCACCGAGTATAATTAAATTGCTGGTGGAATTCGGGGCGAATGTCAACAAGAGAAATTTTTACGACGCAACACCACTCCATCTTGTAGCTGCAGGAAATAAGGATCCAACTGCCATAGGGGTTTTGATTGGCGCCGGGGCGTACACCAAAGCAAGGACTTCGGCAGGCGCGTCCCCTCTCCACTATGCGGCGCGGTGGAACGACAATCCCGATGCGATAAGTGTCCTGATTCGATACGGAGCGGATGTAGAAGAACCGGACAATGATGGAATGACGCCGTTACATGTGGCGGCACTGTGGAACCAAAATCCCGATGTTGTTGTGCGGTTAGTCGAATTAGGCGGTGACCCTAATGCCAGAAACAATCAGGAGGAAACGCCCTTGCACTTGGCGGCGGAAAGAGGACGCAGGCCTGTAGAGGGGTCGGGACGCCTGCCGGAGGCAGTCAGACCATTAGCCGATGCCGGTTCATCGGTGAACGCCAAGGATGTGAGCGGCAGAACTCCTCTGCACCGGGCAGCGACCGCGGAGGCCGTCGGTCTTCTTGTTGAAGCCGGGGCGGATATCAGGGCTGAGGATGTGAATGGAGAAACACCTCTGCACCGCGCAGCCGCTTGGGCACCTGCCGGGATGATCGCTCTCTTGATCGATAGCGGTGCGGAGGTTGGCGCGAAACGCAACGACGGAGCAACCGCATGGTCCGTCGCTCAGAGTAATCCCGCACGGCGGCAGGACGCCCGCTTTCGACGGCTTTTGGATCCTCAAGCCAGGTAATGTGATCGGGTTGAATGTCTTCCGGCAATGAAGTGCATCCGCGGGAAGCGGACGTTGCTCCATCTCGGGAGAGAGGCGCAACTGTCGTTGATTCCCCAGCGATAGGCATCGGCTTCCGCCTGCCGATAGCGCGTTGGACCTATGAGCATCTGGGACATTTCGACGTTCTTGAGGTTACCGTGGACCACTACATCCGGGGCGGGCAGCGGGCGCGGCGGGCGATCCGGGGCTTGCGGGACCGGGTGCCGATCGCGCTGCACGGCGTCGGGTTCCGGGCGCCGATGGGGCTGCCGCTCACGCCGGAGGCGTGGAAGCAGCACGCCGATGCGGCGCTTGCCGAGGCGGACGCGCTCAGGCGGGACATTCCGGAAGGGGAGTTCAAGGCCCATCTCGCCGCCGCTGGCGCCCAGCCCGACGCCATCGACGAGTATGCCGCGAAGATCGCGAAACGACTGCGCGAGGACGAGGAAGCCCGCGCCGCCGAACGGCAGCGCCTCGCCGACGAACAGGCGCTTGCGGAAGCCGAGCGCCTGAAGCTCGAAGAGGAACGGGAGCAGGAGCGGAGCGAGGGCGGCGGCATGTCGATGTCATAGAACGCCGGGTCCCGTCCTTGGCACCTTGGCCGCAGGACCGTTCCATGCCGGCAGGCGAACCGGAGCGCCGGGTTATGCCTGCTGCAACTCGGTCGGAAAAACCCGGGCGCTCTGCACGACAATCGCCATGATTGATCTGGGCCTTTGAGAGCATGGGCACGGCGCTGAAGTCGAAGGAGGCGAGCGTCTTGCCGGGGAGCAGGCGGGCTTTCAGGAGATGGCGCTGGATGCGCCTTCGGTCGCGTTCGGCGAGTTCGTGTTCGGCGAGCGCGGCGAGGAAGCGTGCTGCGGTCCATCCCTCCCTGTCGGAGCGTTCGGCGAAGGTCTGCCAGAGCCGCTTGATGGAGGGCAGGCGGAGCTCGGTGAGCATGAGCGAGAGCTTGATGGCGTCGACCTTGTTGGGGTCGGTCGCGGTGCTGTTGTCGGTGTCGGTCATGCTGCGCCTCCGGGGGCCAGCAAGGCTCCGTAGCTCGGCACCGGCGGCCTTGCGACATGGATGCCGGGCATCCGGTCGGTACGCGCCGAGAAGCGCGCCTTGAGGGCGTCGGGATCGGGCAGGCGGCCGGTCTTCAAGGTCTTGTCGATGGCGGCGGCCAGTTCGGCTTCGCAGTTCTCCTCATGGGCCAGCGCCAGGAGGATTGGAACAAGTCCGGGCATGACGGAAGAGCCTGTCGAAGGGGGGCGATCGGGAAGGCGCCCTCGTGATTGCATCGGCGGCTCGTCCGAATCGGACGGGATTCATATGAAAATTCTTCTGTCAAGTTATATTTCTTTGTGCTTAATTGTCGCGCCGGATTCTCCGGGAGCATGAATCCGGCTTCTCAGGGAGCACGAACATGCGGAAAACCGGAAATTACGGCTGGTGGGCCTCCGGGGCGCTCACCGTGGCCCTGCTCGCCGTCCCCGCCCTTGTGATCTGGAGCCAGAATGCGCAGGCGAGCTCCGGCTTCAACTGCCGGAATGACGCGTACGTGTCCGGGGGCAAGTGTGACTTGCGCCGGATCGCCATCGACACGCTCATCCATTACTACAACATCAACAAGAGCCGCCCGGATCGGAACTACGGCTGCAACTGGTATCGGACCCTGCGCGCATTCAACAGCAGCGGGAAATGGAATTACGCTAACCATGACTCCACCGTTTCGACGATCCGGAACGGCAACCCAGCGCCGGACATGACCAATGCGCCGCTCAACCTGAAGAACGGGAATTGCCGATACGACGAGCCGATGACGACGGCGGAGGCGCAGGCCAACCGGCGGAACTGGAGCGGTTGGGGGCCGGTAGCAAGCTGGCTGGCCGTCGAGAACGGGCGCGAGAAGACCAAGACCTGCCCCGGCGGCGGCACGATCCTCGAATCCCAGCAGTGCCCGGAGCCGCCCGAAATGCTGACGTGCTGGGACGGCTCGCAGATCCGCTATCAGCCGGCGGTATGGGAGATCGAGGGGCGGCCTGATTCACAGGCGCGCGAAGCCCAGCGTCGAGCCGACTGCCCGCCCGAGTCGGTCGTCAAGCCGACGATCACGCTGAGCGTCGGACCCGACGTGACCGAGGGGAAGGCGCACACGTGGACCCTGCACGCCTCCGAGCCGACGCACGTTGACCTGGCCATTCGGGTCGACTTCCGGGCCGTGGGCGAGTTGATGGGCCGCGCCGGCAGGTACTACGCGGCGATGTTCGGGCGCGTCGGCTTCAAGCGGCTGGGCGGCGGCTTGGCAGAGGCATATCAGGGAGGCCAGCACTTCACCCTGCCGGCCGGGCAGACCAGCGTGTCGTTCACGGGCATGGGTTCGTCGAATGACTTTCGCCACACCGGGGATGGGACCGTAACCGGCATCGTCGGTGCCGGGCAGGGCTATGTCCTCGGCACGCCGTCCTCGGTTTCGGCCAAGGTGCTGGACGATGACGACGAGGTGGCGTCCACGGTCCCGATCAACATGCCCACGGTGACGGTCCGGGAGGGCAAGTGGGCGACGGTGCGTATCACCACCCCCTCGCAGGAGGGCGAGCGCAGGTGCGTGACAGGGCGCGTCACCCTGACGCCCGCCTCGGGAGGCCAGCCGGACAGCTCCGACTATCGGACGTACTTCCTCGACAGGGAGATCACGTTCTGCTCCTCGATCCGCGGGCAGGCGTTCTTCGGCTATGTCCAGGCGTACCGGGACAGCCACGACGACAACGGCGAGCGGCTGATCCTGGGCTTCACGCAGACCGGCGGCGATGCAGAACTTGTCGTGAATGAGGGCTCCGTCACGATAACCAACGACGGACCTCTGCCTGCGGAATGGCTTGCCAGGGTTGGGCATGGCGTTGCCGGTCAGGTGGTGGAGTCCGTGGCCACTCGCGTGTTCTCCAACAGAAGCCCTGGTGAGGTCGAAGGTTCGCTCGGAGCCATGCCGACGGAGGATAACCCCGTCACCGACGGGGATGCTCTCCTGACGGGCTCCAGCGCGTCCATGACGAGCCACGACGGGGCTCTGGCCATGTGGGCCCGTGCGGACGGGACCTCATTCTCCAGCATGACCGGCGGTGACGGTGACGTTACGACCGGCCATGCAGGCGTGGACTATGTCGATGGTCCTCTGATGTTCGGTCTGGCTCTGGCCCGTTCCGAGGCGGAAGGGACCTATCGGGGGGGGGGGTCGAATGACCTCTACCGTCTGGAGAGCGACCTGACGGCCGTGTATCCATATACGGCTCTCAAGCTGGGTCCCGGGACTGTCTGGGCTGCGGCTGGCTATGGCGAAGGCGAGAGCTCGCTCTCCCGCGAGGGCGACGATGTTCTCAAGGGCGCGACCGCGGATATCGACTGGCGCATGGCGGCTGCCGGCTTCCGCGTGGGTCTGCGCGAGGCGGAGGACTACTCCCTCGACCTTGTAGGCGACGCCTTGTGGCAGGGTATCGACTCCGGGAAGACCGCTCACTATGAAGCCTCGTCCTCGGAAAGCACCCGGGTTCGCGGCGGCGTGGAAGGCGGTCTGGCTCTGGGTCCGCTCACCCTGTCTCCCAGGGCCCTGCTCAGGTGGGACAGCGGAGATGTGGACGACGACCGGAGCGTGGAGCTCGGCAGCGGGCTCGCATGGGCTGTGACAGATGCGTTGGAGGTCCGGCTGGATGGATCCGAAGCCATGGACTCCGGGTCCGGGTGGACGAGCTGGAGCGCCGGCATGTCCCTGGCGACGGGGGCAGGGACCGTCTCGACGAACTACGCCCGGGACGGCAGCTACACTCTCGGTTGGGGCGCGACGTTCGACGGCGGGTCTGTCGGGTTTGAAGCGGAACCCGAGGCGGACCGCGTGTCCGCGACGATGTCGCTCCGATTCTAGCGCTGTGTTGCTGAGCGGTTTGAGCGGGTCACCTTCCGGCGGGGTCTCTGATTTGGGCATCACCTCTGCGATGCAAGCAGGGGATAAGAGTCTGAATGCAGACCGCAATTTCGACTCTGGGGAGCGTCGAGGTGCTGCCGGTGCCTGGCGGTCGTCGCCAGTGGCTGTCTGAGCTCAAGGCCCGGATCGTGGCGGAGACGCTGGAGCTTGGTGCGACGGTGCCCCGTTTGCTGCTGCAATCTTCGTGAGAAACTTTGCGATTGCGCGACTGCGTCGGTTCCGCTAGAAGCGCCGCCGGCCGTCGAAGGCTCGGATGCGCTGGGGGCGCTTGGGGGGAAATCACGATGGGTGCGAACTCGTTTCGCGGCTTGCGCCGCGCGCTTGCCTTGACTAGAATTTGCCATCCGGCCGGGACGCCGGGACGCCGGGACGCCGGGACGCCGGGACGCCGGGACGCCGGGACGCCGGGACGCCGGGACGCCGGGACGCCGGGACGCCGGGAC